>VGDA01000194.1 GCA_016869915.1 Alphaproteobacteria bacterium | reverse complement strand
TGCCGGAGAAGCGCCCGTCGCGGCCGACGAGGTAGATCGTCGCCGTGTGGTCCATCGTGTAGCCACCGCCGGAGAGCGGCACGCGCCTGTAGTAGACGCGCCAGGCCTTCGCCATCGCGGCCAGCTCGGCCTCGGTGCCGACGAGCGGCCGGATGCGCGGATCGAACATCGCGGCATAGGCGGCGAGTTCCGCAGGCCGGTCGCGCTCCGGGTCGACGGTGACGAAGAAGACCTGCAGCGAGTCGGCCTGCGGCCCGAGCTCCTTCATCCAGCCGGCGATGTCGGACATCGCGGTCGGGCAGATGTCCGGGCAATGGGTGAAGCCGAAGAAGAGCAGCGACGGCCGGCCGACGAGGTCGCGCTCGCCGACCGCGACGCCGGCGGCGTCGCGCATCGCGAAGGGCCCGCCGATCGAGGGCGCGGCGAAGGGAACGGGCCGGCGCGAGGCCGGCCCGTCGCCAGGGAACCAGCCCAGCGTCGCCGCGAGCGCGGCGAGGCCGAGCAGGGCGACGAGCACCCAGGCGGCGTGGCGAAGGATCCGCAGCGTGCGCATCGCCGTCCCCCGGTCAGTGGTTGTGCCCCGGCGCACGACTGCCGGCGCCGTGGCCATGCCCATGCGCGCCGCCGGCCGGGCCGCCGGGCGGCTCGACCTTGAGCTCGACCTGCACCCGCCCGGCGCGCTCGAAGACGAGCATGACGGGGATTGATGCGCCCTGCTTCAGCGGGGCGCGCAGGTCCATCAGCATGAGGTGGTAGCCACCCGGCTTGAGCGCGACATCGGCGCCGGCCGGCAGCGGAAGGCCGCCCGCGAGTTCGCGCATGCGCATGACCCCGGCTTCCATGCTCATCTCGTGGATCTCGACGCGGCCCGCGGCATCCGTCGACGCGGAGACGAGGCGATCGGGTACCCCGCCGCGATTGGCGATCGTCATGTATCCCGCGCCGACCTTCGCCGTGGGCGCGGTCGCGCGCGTCCAGGGATGGCCGATGCGCAGGTCGCCCTGCGTGTAGTCGTGCGCGCGCGCCGGCTGCATGCCCGCGGCGAGGAAGGTGGTGGACAGGAAGGCGGTGGCGAGGAGGGCGGCCGCGATGCGGCCCAGCCCGGGTCGGTTCGTCATCTGGTGCTCCGGGAAAACGCGAAGGGACGCGGCCGGCTGGCCGCGCGTCTCAGTGCGGAAGTCCTGGAGCGATCGGAGGCCCGCGCAGCCGCGGGCGGTCGATGGAGAGGGAGGCGGGTGCCGCGCGCGGCGGGGCGGCATCCGCCTGCGCCGCGCGAGGCGGCGGCACGGGCAGCGATGGCGGTGGCGGGACGTCGGCGCCGAGCGCATGCAGCCTGCAATGGGGGCAGGCCTCGCCGGCCGGCGCGGAGCCGGGCTGCGAGGCGTCGTCCTCCGCGATGCATAGCGCGGTGCCGGCGACGGCCGGCGGCGCGGCGAGCGCGGCATGCGGCGCGGCGGCGTGCGGGATCCCGGCATGGGACGGGAGCAGCGCCTGGCTCCAGGCCGAGAGCAGCGCGAAGGCGAGCAGCAGCCCGCGCCAATCGCGCGACCTCAGCGCGCGCAGGAGGCGCGGCGGCGATGTGGGCGGGGAGACCATGCCGACGTGATGTACCTCGACCGGCCGCAAGTCAATGCGGCAAGGCCAGGCTTCTGGCATAAGCGCGCGCGGGCGCGCGGACGCTGCGCCCGGCCCCACGCAACGAGCCACGGAACCGCCACGCCATGTCGACCGTCATCCCCGCCTGGTCCATTCCCTCGATCCCCGTCGCCGGCGAGTCCGGCCGCTTCCCGGTGCGCCGCATCTACTGCGTGGGCCGCAACTACGCGGCGCATACCCGCGAGATGGGCGGCGATCCGACGCGCGAGGATCCGTTCTTCTTGATGAAGCCGGCCGACGCGATCGTGATGCACGGCACGACCCTGCCCTACCCGCAGGCGACCAGGAACCTGCACCACGAGATCGAGCTCGTCGTCGCGCTCAAGGGCGGCGGCGCGAACGTGCCCGCCGACAAGGTCATGGACCTCGTCTATGGCTACGCGACCGGCCTCGACATGACGCGGCGCGACCTGCAGAACGCCGCCAAGGCCGGCGGCAAGCCCTGGGACATGGGCAAGGGCTTCGACCGCTCCGCGCCGATCACTGCGATCCAGCCCGCCTCGCGCATCGGCCATCCGTCGAAGGGCGCGATCTGGGTGAAGGTCAACGGCAAGACGAAGCAGTCCGGCGACCTGGCGGACATGATCTGGAGCGTGCCGGAGACGCTGGCCTATCTCTCCGGCCTCGTCGAGCTGCAGCCCGGCGACCTGGTCTTCACCGGCACGCCCGAGGGCGTCGGCCCGGTCGTCTCCGGCGACCTCGTCGAGGGCCATGTCGAGGGTGTCGGCGACCTGGCGATCCGCTACGCGTGACGGGAGCCGGGGGCGCGCGATCCCCGGAAAACCTCTCCAGAGGAAAACCTCTCCAGAGCAGAAATGCGCTCGCGCATTTCTGCTCTGGAGAGAATTTTCAGAGTGGGGTTAGGACGAGGACCAGCCTCAGTGCCGCGGGCGCACGCACAACCTGATCCCGGCATCGGCCTGCAGTCGATCCAGGATGGCGAAGAGGTTGCGCGCGTTCGGGTTGCCGCGCGGGCCGAGCATGCGCATCAGGCTCTTGGGCGGCGTCCCCGTCCTTCGCGCGAGTTCCTCGAAGCCGATCGTCGCGTTGATGTAGTCGCGCAGGATCGTCTTGCCGACATCCACGTCGCCCGCGAGCAGGGCGTCCATGCCCTCCGCAAGCAGGGCCTCTCGGAAGTCGGGATCGCGCTCGACCCGCGCCTTCACGGTCTCCTTGAACGAACGGGTCAGCGCCATCTCATCCATCGCCCTTCCTGCGTAGCCGATACGCGCGCCAACGGCGCTGCGCGTCCTCGATGTCGCGCCTCTGCCGCTTCTTCGTCCCGCCGCCAAGCAGGATGACGACATCCGGGCCATCCTTGGCGAAATAGACGCGGTAGCCCGGCCCGAAATCGATCCTGAGTTCCAGCACGCCGCCACCGACGCCCTTCGCATTGGAGTGGTTCCCAAGTCCGAGGCGGGTCACCGCAATGACGACCTTCGCCGCAGCCTGCGCGTCGAGGTCCTCGAACCAGTTCGCGAAAGCATCGCGCCCATCGGGCCCGGCGTGTTGGATGACCCTCATCCAATGGTACCTTTACTGTTACCATTCATGCCTGCCCCTGTCGACGGCCTTCGCCATCCGGATCGGCCCTTGAAGCCTGGCCAGGCACCAGCCTGCGATGCAGCCTTCGCGACGGCCCAGGCCCGCGCAATGAAGGAGCAGGCGAGGGTCTGGGCCGCGAGCGGTCGCCATTGATCCCTCGGCCACGCCGCTCCATCGTGCGGACATGCGCTGCATCGGCATCGACATCGGATCGTCCTCGATCAAGGGCGCGGTCCTCGACATCGCCTCGGGGCGCCTTGAGCACATGGAGCGCGCGCCCTTCCCCGATCCCGTGCCGGGGCTGCCAGCGGGATTCCACGAGGTGCCGGTCGACGCGATCGTCGCGGGCGCCAGCGGCGTGGTCGCCTCGCTCCTGCGCCACGCGCCCGATGCGCAGCAGCTGCGCGTCTCGAGCCAGATGGGCGGCATGGTCCTGCTCGACGCGCGCGGCGCGGCGCTGACGCACTACCTGTCCTGGCGCGACCAGCGCGCGCTGCTGCCCGCGCCGGGCGACGACGCGCCCCTGCTCGCGCGCCTGCGCGCCGCCTGGAGCGACGCGCAGTTCGAGCAACTGGGCAAGGAGCTCAAGCCGGGCTCCACCACCGCGCTGCTGCTCTGGCTCGCGCGCCATGGCCGGCTTCCCGAGGGCGCGACGCCCGCGACGATCGGCGACGTCGTCGTCGCGGCGCTCGGCGGCGGCGCGCCGCGCATGCATCCGACCAACGCCATCGGCCTGCTCGACCTGCGCGGCGGCGACTGGCACCACGAGGCCTTCGAGGCCGCCGGCATCGGCGGCCTTGCCTGGCCGGCCCTCGCAGGCGAGGACGAGCCGGTCGGGCGCCTGCCGCAGGAGGCGGGCGCGCTCGCGTGCTTCGCGGCGATCGGCGACCAGCAGGCGGCGCTGCTCGGCATCGGCCTCGCGCCGCACGAGCTCTCGATCAACTGCTCGACCGGCTCGCAGGTGAGCCAGGTGACGCAGGGCTTCCGGCCCGGCGACTGCCAGACGCGACGCTGGTTCGGCGGGGCCTTCCTCAACACGGTGACGCATGTCCCCGCCGGCCGCTCGCTGAGCGTGCTGGAGGCGCTGCTGACCGAGCTGCCCCGCGCCGCCGGCCTCGACATGTCGGCGTCCTGGCGCCTGATCGCCGCGGCGACCGAGGCGGCGGAGGGCACGGGCGGGCTGTCCTGCGACCTCGGCTTCTTCGCGAGCGCGATGGGCGACCGCGGGCGCATCGAGGCGATCACCACCGAGAACCTGACCGTCGGCAACCTCTTCCGCGCGGCCTTCGACTTCATGGCGGACAGCTACCTTGCATGCGCGCGCCGCCTCTCGCCGACGCCGACCTGGGATTCGCTCGCGGTCTCCGGCGGGCTGGTGCAGGCCTTCCCCGCGCTGCGGCGGCGGCTCGCCGCGCGCTTCGCCCTGCCCATGCGCGAGGTCGGCGAGCAGGAGGAGACGCTGATGGGCCTGCTCGCGCTGGCGCGCGGCGACGCGCGGTCCTAGGCCAGCTCCTCGAGCGCCTTGCGGCAGTACCATTTCACCGCGCCGCTCATCGCGGGGCGCAGCGCGTCGAGCTCCCCGGCCGTGCACCAGCGCAGGTCGTGGTGTTCCGCCTCGGCGCGGCGCAGCTCGCCGCCGACGGGCCGCGCCCAGTAGATCATCCCGACATGCTCGTGGCCGTCATGGATGCGGTGGATGTCGAGGAAGCGCGGCGCGACCAGCGCGCGCGTGCCGGGCTCCGTGGTCGGCGGGCGCTCGCCCACGAGCGCGACCTCGAGGCCGCTCTCCTCGCGCGCCTCGCGCAGCGCCGCCTGCTCGGGATCCTCGTCGAGCTCGACATGCCCGCCCAGCGGCAGCCACTTGTCGAGCTTGCGGTGGTGCACGACGAGCACCCTGCCGTCGCGGACCACGAAGATGGCGACGGTGAAGTCGATGCGCTCGTGGATGTGCGGCATGGGCGCCGTTCCTAGGACCAGCCCGCGTCGACCACGAAGTTCTGCGCGGTGCACATGCGGCTGTCGTCGGCGGCGAGCCAGAGGACCATGCGCGCGATGTCGGGCGGGTACAGCTTGTCCTTGATGCACTGGTTCTCGCGGATCTGGCGCTCGCCGTCGGCGTCGAGCCAGAGCCGCACCTGGCGCTCCGTCATCACCCAGCCCGGCACCACCGTGTTCACGCGGACATGGTCGGGCCCGAAGTCGCGCGCGAGGCCGCGCGTCAGCCCGTGCACCGCGGCCTTCGCGGCGGTGTAGGCCGGGTAGCCGCCCTCGCCGTTCATCCAGCTGACCGAGCCGAAATTCACGATCGAGCCGCCGCCGGCCTCCTTCATCTGCGGGATCGCGGCCTGCGCGGCGAAGAACTGGTGGCGCAGGTTCACCGCCATGCGGTCGTCCCAGTACGGCACGCTCACGGCCTCGACCTTGTGGCGGTCGTCGTTGGCGGCGTTGTTGACGAGCACGCGCAGCGGGCCATGGGCGGCGCGCGCGCCCGCGATCGCGTCCTGCAGCGCCGCGATGTCGCGCAGGTCGGCATGGACGAAGCGCGGCGGCGGCGCGCCCGTGGCGGCGATGCGCGCCACCAGCGCCTCCGACGCCTCGCGCGCCACGTCGACGAAGGTCACGCGCGATCCCTGCGCGCAGAAATGCTCGACGACGCTCTCGCCGATGCCGGAGCCGCCGCCGGTGACGAAGACCGGGCGGTCGCGCAGGCTCGGATAGGTGGCGTATGCGTCCTGCGTCACGTCCCGATCCCCTCCGCGCGGCGCGTTGCGCTAGCCTCGCGCCGCGACGACGCGAGGGTCAAGCGAGGAGCGCGAGCGCCATGACGACCACGATCCATCTCCAGGCCGGGCGCCAGCGCCTCGAGCTCGTGCCCGCGATCGGCGGCAGCGTCGCGGCCTTCTTCGCAGAGGGCCCGGGCGGGCGCGTCGACTGGCTGCGCCCGATGCCCGAGGCGGCGCGCGCCGCGGGCGACGTGCTCGAGGCCGCGTGCTTTCCCCTCTTCCCCTTCTCCAACCGCATCCGCCGCGGCGCCTTCGCCTTCGAGGGGCGCGACGTGCGCATGGTCCATCGCTACGACAACGCCGAACATGGCCATGGCTGGCTCTCGGCCTGGCGCGTCGAGGGCTCCTGCGCGGATCGCGCGACGCTCGCGCTCGAGCGGCCGGAGAGCGCGGACTGGCCCTTCGCCTATCGCGCGACGCAGGAGTTCGCGCTCCATCCCGACCGGCTCGAGGTCCGCATCGCCATCCGCAACACGGGCGCCATCCGCATGCCCGCGGGGATGGGCATCCATCCCTATTTCCCGCGCACGCCGCGCACGACGCTGCGCGCCGGCGTCGACGCGATCTGGGAGACCGACGCGGAGGTGCTGCCGACCGAGCTCGTCCCGGCCGCGCCGCCGCGCGACCCGCGCGCCGGCCTCGCGGTCGACCAGGTCGCGCTCGACAACTGCTTCGCGGGCTGGGACCGGCGCGCGGAGATCGACTGGCCGGAGCGCAAGGCTGGCCTGTCGATGCGCGCCGCGGGTCCGCTCGGCTTCCTGGTCGTCTACACGCCCCCGGGCGAGCCCTATTTCTGCGCCGAGCCGG
>VGDA01000193.1 GCA_016869915.1 Alphaproteobacteria bacterium | reverse complement strand
TCGCGCCGGGCGGCGAGGCGATCGCGCCACCCTGGCCCGACCTCGTCATCAGCTCGGGAAGCGCGGTCGCGCCGCTTGCGGCGGCGATCCGGCTCGCGGCGTGCGGCGCGACGCGCGTCGTGCACGTTCAGGACCCGAAGACGGATCCCGCGCGATTCGACCTCGTCGTCGCCCCGCGCCACGACCGCATCGAGGGACCGAACGTGGTCGCGACGCGCGCCACGCTGCATGGCCTCGCGCCGGCCGCGCTCGACGCCGCGGCGCGGGAATGGGCGCCGCGCTTCGCCGGGCTGGGGCGCCCGCTCCTCGCCTTCCTCTGCGGCGGTGACGCCGGCCGCCGCTTCCGCCTGGCGCCGGCGCGGCTGGCGGAGATCTGCACCGGCATCCGGCTGCGCATGCATCGCGACGGCATCGGCGTCGCCGCGACGCCCTCGCGCCGGACCGGCGCGGCGAACGAGGCCGTGCTCCATGCCGAGCTCGGGCCCGCAGGCGCGATGGTCTGGGACGGCACGGGCGCCAACCCCTATCGCGGCCTGCTCGCGCTCGCGGACATCCTGGCGGTGACGCAGGATTCCGTATCGATGATCTCGGAGGCCGCGGGCACCGGCAAGCCGGTCTACTGGATCCCCGTCGAGTGCCGTTCGCCGCGCATGCAGCGCTTCGTCGATGCGCTCACCGAGGAAGGCGTGTTGCGCCGCTGGCCCGCCGACGATTCGCCGCTCGAGCGCTGGAGCTACGCGCCGCCCGACGACACGGCGCGCGCGGCGACCGAGATCATGCGCCGGTTCGGCTGGCGCTGAACGCGTCGCGCGGCGCGCGAAGCCGCCATCGGCGCAACAATCTGAAACAAAGGTCGCGCAGCTGTTTCGCGCCGTGAAATTCCGGCGCCGATCCTTGCCGCGACGCGGCCCACTCCTTAACTTCGCCGCTCCGGATCGGCCGGGATGTCATGACAAGTGGACTCGCCATGCCCAGGACACATTCCAGCAAGGTCGTCATCCTGGGTTCCGGCCCCGCCGGCTACACGGCAGCCATCTACGCCGCGCGCGCGAGCCTCTCGCCGCTGCTGATCCGCGGCATGCAGCCCGGCGGCCAGCTCTCGATCACGACCGAGGTCGAGAACTTCCCGGGCTTCGCCACCGCCGTGCAGGGCCCGTGGCTCATGGACCAGATGGCGGCGCAGTCCGCCCATGTCGGCACGACGCTGGTCGAGGACATGATCGTCTCGGTCGACCTCTCGCGGCGGCCCTTCGTCATCACGGGCGACAGCGGCGACACCTATCTGGCGGAGACGCTGATCGTCTGCACCGGCGCCCAGGCGCGCTGGCTCGGCCTCGAGAGCGAGACGCGGCTGCGCGGCTTCGGCGTCTCGGCCTGCGCGACCTGCGACGGCTTCTTCTTCCGCGGCAAGACGGTCGCGGTCGTCGGCGGCGGCAACACCGCCGCCGAGGAGGCGCTCTACCTCACCAACCACGCCAGCAAGGTCTATCTCATCCATCGCCGCGACACGCTGCGCGCCGACCGCACCAACCAGTCGCGCGTCCTCGCGCACCCGAAGGTCGAGTTGGTCTGGGACAGCGTGATCGACGAGGTGCTGGGCTCGGGCGAGCCCGCCGCCGTCAGCGGCCTGCGCGTGCGCAACCTCAAGTCCGGCGCGGTCGGCGAGATCGCGCTCGACGGCCTCTTCATCGCCATCGGCCACACGCCGGCGACGGAGCTCTTCAAGGGCAAGCTCGACATGGACGCGGAGGGCTACCTCGTCACGCGCCCGGACTCGACCGCGACCAACGTGCCCGGCGTCTTCGCCGCGGGCGACGTGAAGGACAAGGTGTTCCGCCAGGCGGTCACGGCCGCCGGCATGGGCTGCATGGGCGCGCTCGAGGCGGAGCGCTTCCTCGCCCACCAGGGCGCGCACGGCTGACCGCGCACCGGGGGGATCGACCGTGCCGGGACAGGGGCAGATGGACTGGGACAAGCTGCGCATCTTCCACTCGGTGGCCGAGGCGGGCAGCTTCACGCACGCGGGCGAGACGCTGAACCTCTCGCAGTCCGCCGTGAGCCGCCAGATCAGCGCGCTCGAGGAATCGCTGCGCACGCCGCTCTTCCACCGCCACGCGCGCGGGCTGATCCTCACCGAGCAGGGCGAGGTCCTGTTCCAGACCGTGCGCGACGTCTTCGCCAAGCTCGCCTCGGCCGAGGCGCGCCTCGCGGAGAGCCGCGAGAAGCCGGCCGGCCTGCTGCGCGTCACGACCACCGTCGCCTTCGGCTCGGTCTGGCTGGCGCCGCGCATCAAGGAGTTCATCGAGCGCTACCCGGAGATCCGCCTCGAGCTGCTCGTGGACGACGAGGAACTCGACCTGTCCATGCGCGAGGCCGACTGCGCCATCCGCATGCACGCCTCCAAGCAGCCGGACCTCGTCCAGCGCCACCTGCTCACCGTCCACATCCACGTCTTCGCGAGCCCCGCCTATCTCGAGAAGCACGGCACGCCGAAGACCGCGGCCGACCTCGACCGGCACCGCATCGTCGTCTACGGCGAGGACAGCCACCCGCCCTTCCCCGGCATCAACTGGCTGCTCGAGGCCGGCGCCTCCGAGGGGCGCAGGCGCGAGCCCATCCTGCGGCTCAACAACGTCTACGGGATCCTGCGCGCGGTGGAGAACGGCGTCGGCCTCGCGGCCTTCCCCGACTACATGGCGCAGCAATCCGACAAGATCGTGCAGGTCCTGCCGTCGCTGGAGGGCCCGGCCTTCGAGGCGTATTTCGTCTATCCGGAGGAGATGCGGAACTCCAAGCGCATCTCGGTCTTCCGCGACTTCCTCGTGAAGAAGGTCGGCGACACGCAATTCTGACAACGCGCCAGCTTGCCTCGCCAGTCATGAGTCGCGGGCATGGCTCGTTTGCCGAATGAGCGGAAGCGACGTGGCTGCGCTCGACTACATTTGCCCGCGAGGGATGCGCGCCTAGCGCGGATCCTCGGGGTCCTCGGATCCCACGTCTCCCAGACGTGAAGCCTCCCTGTTCAACTCGCCCGGCGCGCAAGCGCCGGGCGTTTTTTTCGCGCGGCCGAGGAGGTGGTTCAGGTGTGGTGCGCGATGCGCTCGATGTTCGTGAAGGCGAGCACGCTGCCATCGGCGAAGCTGATGCTGCCGGAGGCGTCGGCGCTGAGCTCCGTCAGGCTTGCGTTCTGCGAGAGGATCGACCCGGAGCTGAGGACGAGGGTCCAGTCGCCGGAGGTGGCGGGGTTCGGGTTGCCCGAGAGGAACTGCAGGTCGATCAGGTCCGTCCAGGGCCCGCCGGCGCCGCCATCGATCGTCTTCGAGCCGAGCGCGGATCCCGGCAAGGACTCCCACGCGAAGAAGAAGCTGTCGGCGCCGTCGCCGCCGAGCATCGTGTCGTTGCCGGACGCCCAGTCGAGGAAGTGTCGTCGCCGGAACCGCCGACCAGCGTGTCGTTCCCGGCTCCGTCGACGAGCGTGTCGTTGCCCGCGCCACCTGTGAGGACGTTGTTCGCCGAGTCGCCGACCAGCCTGTCGTTGCCGGAACCCCCGACGATGTTCTCGATCGCGACCAGCACGTCCGTGTCGCTCGCAGCAGCCACGACCGTGGCCGTGCCCGCGCTGTCGAGCGTCGCGGTGAAGCCGGTCGAGAGATAGCCGTAGTCCGCCGTATCCGTGTTCGCGCCGCCGACCAGCGTGTCGTTGCCACCGAGGCCGGACAGCGTGTCGTTGCCCGCGCCGCCGTCGAGCACGTTCACCGCAGCGTCGCCGACCAGCGTGTCCGCGCCGGAGCCGCCGGTGATGTTCTCGATCCCGACCAGCACGTCCGTGTCGCTCGCCGCCGCGACAACCGTCGCCGTGCCCGTCGAGTCCAGCGTCGCCGTGAACCCAGTCGAGAGATACGCGTAGTCCGCCGTGTCCGTGTTCGCGCCGCCCGCCAGCGTATCGTTGCCGCCAAGGCCGGACAGCGTGTCGTTGCCGGCTCCGCCGTCGAGCAGGTTCGCCGCGGCATCGCCGACCAGGCTGTCCGAACCCGAACCACCGAGGATGTTCTCGATCCCGGTGAGCACGTCGGTATCGCCGGCCGCCGCCGTCACCGTCGCGGTGCCGGTCGAGTTCAGCGTCGCGGTGAAGCTCGTCGCCAGATAGGTGTAGTCCACCGTGTCGGTGTTCGCGCCGCCGACCAGCGTGTCGTTGCCACCGAGGCCAGACAGCGTGTCGTTCCCTGCGCCGCCATCGAGGATGTTCACCGCCGCGTCGCCGACCAGGCGGTCCGCGCCCGCCCCGCCGAGGATGTTCTCGATCCCCGTCAGCACGTCCGTGTCGCTCGCCGCCGCGGTCACCGTCGCCGTGCCCGTCGAGTTCAGCGTCGCCGTGAAGCCTGTCGCGAGATAGGCATAGTCGGCGGTGTCGATGTTCGCTCCGCCCGCCAGCGTGTCGTTGCCGCCGAGGCCCGAGAGCGTGTCGTCCCCCGCGCCGCCGTCCAGGACGTTAGCTGCCGCGTCGCCCACGAGGCGATCGGCATTCGCGCCGCCGATGATGTTCTCGATGCCCACGAGCACATCCGTGTCGAACGGCGCCGCGACGACCGTCGCGGTACCGGTCGAGTCCAGCGTCGCCGTGAAGGAGGTCGCGAGGTAGCCGTAGTCGGCAGTGTCCGTGTTCGCCCCGCCGACCAGCGTGTCGTTGCCACCAAAGCCCGCAAGCGTGTCGTTGCCAGCGCCGCCATCGAGCGTGTTCGCGGCGGAATCACCGAACAGCCGATCCGCGCAAGCACCGCCGATGATGTTCTCGATCCCGACCAGCAGGTCCGTGTCGCCCGCCGCCGCGGTGATCGTGATCGTGCCTGCGCTGTCGAGCGAGGCCGTGAAGCCCGTCGCGAGATAGGCGTAGCTGGCCGTGTCGAGATCCGCGCCACCGATCAGCGTGTCGTTGCCGCCACGGCCCGAGAGCGTGTCGTTGCCGATCCCGCCCTCGATCGCGTCGCCGCCAGAGGTGCCGGTGATCGTGTCGGCGCCCGCCGCGCCGTCGATCGTGAAGTTCGCCACGGCCAGCGCCGAGAAATCGAGCACGTCCGCGCCGGCCGTCGCCAGGATCGTGTTCGCGCTTCCCGCGCCGCCGTCGAAGACCTCGATGCCCGTGATGTTCGACAGGTTCGACAGCACGTTCAGCACGTCCACCACGCCGGCCGCGCCGAGGATCGTGTCGGTGCCGCTGGCATCCGTGATCGTGTCCGTCCCGTCGGACGGGCCGGCCAGCAGGAACGTGTCGTTGCCGGAGCCTCCGACAAGCGAGTCGTTCCCGCCATTGCCGGTGATGACATCGTCGCCCGCGCCGCCATCGATCGTGTTCGCGACGCCGTCGCCCGAGAGAACGTCGTTGCCGCTGCCGCCGATGATGTTCTCGATCGAGGACAGCGTGTCCGTGTCGCCCGCCGCCGCGGTGATCGTGATCGTCCCGGCGCTGTCGAGCGACGCCGTGAAGCCCGTCGCGAGATAGGCGTAGCTGGCGGTGTCGAGATCCGCGCCGCCGGAGAGCGTGTCGTCGCCGCCGCGGCCCGCGAGCGTGTCGTTGCCGATCCCGCCCTCGATCGCGTCGCCACCAGAGGTGCCGGTGATCGTGTCGGCGCCCGCCGATCCGTCGATCGTGAAGTTCGCCACGGCCAGCGCCGAGAAATCGAGCACGTCCGCGCCGGTCGTCGCCAGGATCGTGTTCGCCGCCCCCGTGCCGCCGTCGAAGACCTCGACGCCCGTGATGTTCGACAAGTTCGACAGCACGTTCAGCACGTCCACCACGCCGGCCGCGCCGAGGATCGTGTCCGTGCCGCTGGCATCCGTGATCGTGTCCGTCCCGTCCGACGAACCGGTCAGCAGGAACGTGTCGTTGCCGGAGCCGCCGACCAGGGAGTCGTTGCCGCCCCTGCCGGTGATGACGTCGTCGCCCGCGCCGCCATCGATCGTGTTCGCGACGCCGTCGCCCGAGAGAACGTCGTTGCCGCTGCCGCCGATGATGTTCTCGATCGAGGACAGCGTGTCCGTGTCGCCCGCCGCCGCGGTGATCGTGATCGTGCCTGCGCTGTCGAGCGACGCCGTGAAGCCGGTCGCGAGATAGGAATAGTCGGCCGTATCGGAGTTCGCGCCGCCCGCCAGCGTGTCGTCGCCCGCCAGGCCCTGAAGCGTATCGTTGCCCGAGCCGCCATCGAGCACGTTCACCGCGGCGTCGCCGACCAGTCGGTCCGCGCCGGAACCGCCGGTGATGTTCTCGATCCCCGTCAGCACGTCCGTGTCGCTCGCCGCCGCGACGACCGTCGCCGTGCCCGTCGAGTCCAGCGTCGCCGTGAAGCCGGTCGCGAGATAGGCGTAGTCGGCCGTGTCCGTGTTCGCGCCGCCCGCCAGCGTGTCGTTGCCGCCCTGGCCGGAGAGCGTGTCGTTCCCCGCGCCGCCATCGAGGATGTTCACCGCGGCGTCGCCGACCAGCCGGTCAGCGCCCGAGCCGCCGGTGATGTTCTCGATGCTGGCGAGGATGTCGGTATCGCCCGCCGCGACGGTCACCGTCACGGTACCGGCGGAACCCAGCGTCGCCGTGAAGCCGGTCGCGAGGTAGCTGTAGTCCGCCGTGTCCGTGTTCGCGCCGCCCGCCAGCGTATCGTTGCCGCCAAGGCCGGACAGCGTGTCGTTGCCGGCTCCGCCGTCGAGCACGTTCACCGCGGCGTCGCCGACCAGCGTGTCCGCGCCGGAGCCGCCGGTGATGTTCTCGATCCCGACCAGGACATCGGTATCGCCGGCGGCGGCCGTTACCGTCGCCGTGCCGGCGCTGTCGAGCGTCGCGGTGAAGCCCG
>VGDA01000192.1 GCA_016869915.1 Alphaproteobacteria bacterium | reverse complement strand
GCTCTATCCAACTGAGCTAAGGGCGCCCGGAATCAGCGGACCCGGTCGTAGCGGAAATTGTCGGCGTAGGCGCGCAGCTTCAGCGCGGGCGCCTGCGGCGCGGCGACGGCGTAGTCGATGCCCATGCGACGGGCATACGCTTCCGCCTCCTCGAGGGTCTCGAAGCCCAGCTGCACCTGACCTGCGGTGTCGGAAGAACCGGACCAGCCCATGAGCGGGTCGGGGCGCTTCGCCGCGGAGGGCTCGAACTCGAGGATCCACGCCTTGGTCTTCGCCTTGCCGGACTGCATGGCGGTGCGGGAGGGCTTGTAGATGCGGGCCTGCGTGGCCATGGCTGCTCCGTTCATCGGTCTGTCCGCCGCCCGGCTGCGCGCCGGGCGCCGTAGTGCGCCAGTGGCTGGTCGGAGCGGCGGGATTCGAACTCGCGACATCCAGCTCCCAAAGCTGGCGCTCTACCAGGCTGAGCTACGCTCCGACTGTCCTGGCCGGACGGCGCGACGGATATAGGCGATGCGGCGCCCGCCCGCAAGAATCCGCCGGTCGCGGGCTCAGGGCGCGGCGTTGCGGAAGATGGCGTGGCGGACGGTGTCGCCGGCCTTGAGTCCCAGCCGGGACGCCGTCCCGCCATTGAGCTCGAGCACCCCGCGCACCGGCCCGTCCGAGTGGATCGACGTCTCGTCGAACGGGACCGCGCGCGCATGGATGTTCACGACCCGCCCGTCGCGGTCGATGAACAGCATGTCGAGCGGGATGCGCGTGTTGCGCATCCACATCGCGACCGGCTGGTCCTGCTTGAAGTCGAAGACCATGCCGTGGTCGGCGGGCATCGAGTCGCGATGCATCAGACCGAGCGCGCGGCGTTGGTCGTTGTCCGCCACCTCGACGGTGAAGCGATGCGTGCGCCCAGAGCTCTCGATCACGAGGCTCGAGCGGGGGAAGTCGACCGCGCGCTGGCCGACCTGAGCCGCGGCGTGGCGGGCGGACAGGACGGCGGCGGCGAGGAGCGGGAGGACGAGGCGGCGGCGCATCGCGCGACCATGCCCGCGCCGCCCCTCAGGGTTCAAGCACCGCGCGCGCCGCCGCGCGCAGCTCGTCGCGGACCGGCCCCTCGCGCGGCGGGTCGTCGAGCGTGGTGAACCAGTGCCCGGGCCGCGGCTCGGAGCGGCGCCGGTTCCAGTGCAGGCCGCGCAGCACCTCCTCGGCCTGCGCCGGCAGGCGCGTCGGCGCCTCCAGCCCGTTGAGCGTGCCCCAGATGCCGGTCCAGCAGCGCGCGACGCTCCAGGGGTTGTATCCGCCGCCCCCGAGCACGAGCACGCGCCCGCAGGCCGCGGCGAGCGCGGAGACCGCGCGACGATAGGCGCGGTTGGACAGGCAGAGCCCGCTCATCGGGTCGTCGGCCAGCGCGTCCGCGCCGCATTGCAGGACCAGCGCCTCCGGCTGGAAGCGCTGCAGCAGGGGCAGGACGGCCTCGTCGACCAGGAAGGCGAGTTCGCTGTCGTTGAACCCCGCGGGCACGGGCAGGTTGCGCGCCGAGCCGCCCGCGCGGTCGGCCAGGCGGCCCGTATGCGGCCAGCGCCCGTCCTCGTGGATGGAGATGGCGAGCACGCGCGGCTCGCCAGCGAAGGCCATCTCGACGCCGTCGCCGTGATGCGCGTCGAGGTCGACATAGGCGACGCGCGCGATCCCGCGATCGAGGAATTCGAGGATCCCGAGAACCGGATCGTTGAAGTAGCAGAAGCCCGAGGCGCGATCGCGCAGGCCGTGATGCGTGCCGCCGGCGGGGACATGCACGACGCCCTCGCGCGCCGAGAGGATCTGCGCCGCGCGGATCGTGCCGCCGCAGGACGTCGCCGGGCGACGGAAGACCTCGCCGAAGACCGGATTGCCGTTGCGCCCGATGTTCCAGCGCGCGCTCGCCTCGGGGTCGATGCGCTGGGCGCGCTCGGCCTGCGCCACGGCGGCGACGTAGTCCGGATCGTGGAAGCGCGCGAGCTGCGCGGGCGTGGCGACCGGGCTGTCGAGATAGGCATGGTCCGGCAGCCAGCCCAGCGCGCGGCAGAGGTCCATCACCGCGCTCACCCGCGGGATGCCGAGCGGATGCGTCGCGCCGTAGCGCGAGGCGCGGTAGATCTCGCTGCCGACGAAGAGCGGCGGGAGCGTCATGGTCGCCTTCGCCTCAGCCGTGCGGCCCGTCCTCGCGGGCCTCGGCCTGCTGCGCCCACATGCGCGCATAGGTGCCGCCGCGCGCGAGCAGCGCGGCGTGGTCGCCGCGCTCGGCGACCATGCCGTCCTGCAGGACCAGGATCTCGTCGGCGTCGACCACGGTCGAGAGGCGGTGCGCGATCGTCAGCGTCGTGACGTCGCGCGAGATCTGGCGCAGCGATTCCTGGATCGCGCGCTCGGTGCGCGTGTCGAGCGCGGAGGTGGCCTCGTCGAAGATCAGGACGCGAGGACGCTTCAGGATGGTGCGCGCGATCGCCACGCGCTGGCGCTCGCCGCCCGACAGCTTCAGGCCGCGCTCGCCGACCCGCGTCTGGTAGCCGTCCGGCAGCGAGGCGACGAAGTCGTGGATGCGCGCCAGCCGCGCCGCCTCCTCGACCTCGGCGGGCGTCGCGCTCGGGCGGCCATAGGCGATGTTGTAGTAGACGGTGTCGTTGAACAGCACCGTGTCCTGCGGGACTATGCCGATGGCGGCGCGCAGCGAGTCCTGCGTTACCTCGCGCAGGTCCTGGCCGTCGACGCGGATCGCGCCGCCGACGACGTCGTAGAAGCGGAACATCAGCCGCGCGATCGTGGACTTGCCGGCCCCGCTCGGGCCGACGATGGCCAGCGTCCGTCCCGCCGGCACGCGCAGGCTGACGCCGCGCAGGATCTCGCGCCTCTCGTCGTAGCCGAAGCGCACGTCGTCGAACACGACCTCGCCGCCGCCCGGCGCGAGCGGGCCGGCGCCGGGCGCGTCGCGCACCTCCACCTCGACGCCGAGCAGCCGGAACATCTGGCCGAGGTCCGTCAGCGCCTGGCGCAGCTCGCGATACATCATCCCGAGGAAGTTGAGCGGCAGGTAGAGTTGGATGAGGTAGGCGTTGACCATCACGAAGTCGCCGACGGTCATCTCGCCGCGCGCGACGCCGGCGGCGGCGAGCAGCATGACGAGCGTCACGCCGACCGCGATGATGGCCGCCTGCCCGATGTTCAGGATCGACAGCGTGTTGGCGCTCCACACCGCCGCGCGCTCGTAGGCCGTCAGCGACGCGTCGAAGCGACGCGCCTCGTGGGCCTCGTTGCCGAAGTACTTCACGGTCTCGTAGTTGAGCAGGCTGTCGACCGCCTTGGCGTTGGCCTCGCTCTCGGCCTCGAGCATCCGGCGCCGGTAGACGAGCCGCCACTGCGTCACGGCCAGCGTCCAGGCCGTGTAGGCGGAGATCGTCAGGAACGTCGTCGCGGCGAATCGCCAGTCGTAGAGCCACCACAGGACGAGGCTCACGAGCAGGATCTCGAGCAGGGTTGGCGCGACCTGGAAGACCAGGTAGTAAACGAGGTTCTCGACCGCGTTGATGCCGCGCTCGATGGCGCGCGAGAGCCCGCCGGTCTGCCTGTCGAGGTGGAAGCGCAGGCTCAGGCGATGGAGATGCCGGAACGTCTCGAGCGCGAGGCGATGCACGCCGTGCTGCGCGACCGGGTCGAAGACCATCGTGCGCAGCTCCTGCATGGTCGAGGACAGGATGCGCGTCGCCCCATAGGCGAGGATGATGCCGACCGGCAGCGCAATCGCCACGTCGCGCGGGCCGAGCGCGTCGACGGCCTGCTTGTAGAAGACCGGGACGAAGAGCGTCGCCGCCTTGGCGCCGAGCAGCAGCGCGAGCGCCATGAAGATCCGCACGCGCAGGGCGAAGCCCTGCTCGCGCCAGAGATAGGGCGCGAGCCGGGCGACGACCGCCAGGGTGGAATGGTATTGCCGGGACGCGCCGGTGGAGGAGGCCATTGTGTTCCAGGGGGTTCGGGCGCTTGCCTGCCCGGCCAGCGACCAATAGGGTCGGCGACAGACTACACGAACCCTCGGGGGACGCCGATGATCGAACGCCGTGAATTCCTCCGCGCAGGCCTGCTTGGCGGCGCGTCGCTGGGCATCCTTGGCGCGGCGTCCGGCCCCGCCGCCGCCCAGGCAATCGAGCAGCTGCAGATGTTCATCCCCGCCGCGCCCGGCGGCGGCTGGGACCAGACCGGCCGTTCGCTCGAGCAGGCGATGAAGGCCGCCAACCTGATCAGGTCGGCTCAGATCACCAACAAGGGCGGCGCCGGCGGCGTCGTCGGCCTGCCGGAGTTCCTCAACCAGTGGCGGGGCCGCCCGAACGCGATCATGGTCGCGGGCCTCGTGATGGTCGGCTCGATCATCACCAACAAGGCGCCGGTGACGCTGCTGTCGACCGTGCCGCTCGCGCGCCTGACCGAGGAGTACCAGGTCGTCGTCGCGCCCGCGAACTCGCCCTTCAAGAACCTCAGTGACTTCGCCGCGGCGCTCAAGGCCGATCCAGCGAAGGTCCCCATCGCCGGCGGCTCGGCGGGCGGCACGGACCACATCACGGCCGGGCTGATCGCCAAGGCCGTCGGCACCGACGCGCGTCGCGTCGCCTACGTGGCGAATGCCGGCGGCGGCCCGGCCGCGGCGATGATCATCGGCGCCCAGGTCGCGGCCGGCGTCTCCGGCCTCGGCGAGTTCGCCGAGAACATCAAGGCCGGCAAGATGAAGGCGCTGGGCGTGTCCTCCGACAAGCGCATCGCCGGGGTCGACATCCCGACCTTCAAGGAGCAGGGCATCGACGTCTCGATCGCGAACTGGCGCGGCGTCTTCGCGCCGCCGGGCGTCACCGACGCGCAGCGCAAGGCGATGATCGACCTCATCGAGGCGACCGTAAAGTCCGCCACGTGGCAGGAGATCCTCGCCAAGCAGGACTGGGCGAACGTGCTCCTGACCGGCGACGCCTTCGGCGCCTACGTGCAGGAGGAGTTCAGGCGCACCGAGGCGGTGCTCAAGGACCTCGGCCTCGCCTGACGGCGGCAGCGGAACACGGACGGTCCATGGGGCCGGGCTTCGCGACAGGCGGGCCCGGCCCTTTCGCTTGCAGGGGATGACGGGGATGGAACGGCGGCAAGGCGAGGCCATGGTTGCGATCGCGATCCTCGCGCTCGCCGGGATCGTGATCTGGCAGGCGGGGACGATCCCCTCGCCGCTCTACGCCCAGCTGGGCCCGCGGGTCGCGCCCTACATCGTCGGCGCTGGCCTCGCGATCCTCGGCGCGGGCCTCCTCCTCGCCGCGCTCTCCGGCCGCTGGCGCGCCGAGCCGGAGGAGGACGGCGCACCCGACCTCCCTGCCCTCGGCTGGATCGGCGCCGGCCTGGCGATGAACGTCGTCCTCATCCAGCCGCTCGGCTTCGTGGTCGCCTCGACGCTCCTCTTCGCCTTCGTCGCGCGCGGCTTCGGTTCGACGCTCTGGCTGCGCAACGCGGCGATCGGCCTCGCGATCTCCCTGCTCGCCTATCTCGGCTTCGACAGGCTGCTCGGCATCCGCGTGGGCGCCGGCATCCTCGAGGGAGTGCTCTGAGATGGACGCGCTCTCCGGCCTCGCGCAGGGCTTCGCGGTCGCGCTGACCCCGATCAACCTCTTCTGGTGCCTCCTCGGCACGACGCTCGGCACGGCGATCGGCGTGCTGCCCGGGCTCGGCCCGGCGGTCACGATCGCGCTGCTGCTGCCGATCACCTTCAAGGTGGACGCGACCGCGGCCTTCATCATGTTCGCCGGCATCTACTACGGCGCGATGTACGGCGGCTCGACGACCTCGATCCTGGTCAACACGCCGGGCGAGAGCGCGACCATCGTGACCGCGATGGAGGGCCACAAGATGGCGCGGCGCGGCCGCGGCGCGCAGGCGCTCGCCACAGCGGCGATCGGCTCCTTCGTGGCCGGCACGATCGGCACGCTGGGGCTCGCGTTCCTCGGGCCGGTCGTGGTCGAGGTCGCGCTCGGCTTCGGGCCGTCGGAATACTTCGCGCTGATGGTGCTCGCCTTCGTCACCGTCTCGGCGGTGCTGGGCAACTCGGCGCTGCGCGGCCTGACCGCGCTCTTCCTTGGCCTGTTCCTCGGGCTCGTGGGCGTCGACAACCAGACGAGCCAGGCGCGCCTCACCTTCGGCGTGATGGAGTTGCTCGACGGCATCGACGTCATCCAGGTCGCCGTCGGGCTCTTCGCCGTGGGCGAGACGCTCTGGCTCTGCGCCCGGTACAGGAACGCGAAGGACGAGGTCCTCGCGCTGAGCGGGTCGCTGTGGATGAGCGCGCAGGACTGGGCGCGGTCGTGGAAGGCCTGGATCCGCGGAGCGCTGATAGGGTTCCCGATCGGCGCGCTGCCCGCCGGCGGCGCCGAGGTCCCGACCTTCCTGTCCTACTACGCGGAGAAGCGGCTCACGAAGCACCCGGAGGAGTTCGGCAAGGGCGCGATCGAGGGCGTCGCCGGCCCGGAGGCCGCGAACAACGCATCGGCGGCGGGGGTGCTCGTGCCGATGCTGACGCTGGGCCTGCCGACCTCGGCGACCGCGGCGATCATGCTCTCCGCCTTCCAGAGCTACGGCATCCAGCCCGGCCCGCTGCTGATGCAGAACCAGCCGACGCTGGTCTGGGGCCTGATCGCCAGCCTGTTCATCGGCAACGTCATGCTGCTGGTCCTGAACCTGCCGCTGGTCGGGCTCTGGGTCAGGCTCCTGCGGATACCCGCGCCGATGCTCTACGCCGGGATCCTCGTCTTCGCCACCATCGGCGCCTACAACAAGTCCCAGTCGCCACTCGACATCGTGATCCTCTACGCGATCG
>VGDA01000191.1 GCA_016869915.1 Alphaproteobacteria bacterium | reverse complement strand
GATCGTGACCGGCGTCTTCGACGAGCGCCTGGACGGCCACAAGGGGCCCTTCGCCTGCGCCCTCTACAGCCAGGAATTCTACGAGACCGATCCGGCGCGGGGCTGCGCGCGCGGGTTCCAGCTGCAGATGCTGCGCGGCTCCGGGCCGGTCGCCACCGCGCTGGGCGGGTACATGCGCCGCATTGGCTGGGGCAGGGGCCACCACCGCGAATTCGCGCGCCAGTTCGCGCGCGGCGCGACGCTCACCGTGACGGTCGAGGACCTGCCCGAGGAAGGCAACCGCGTCGAGCTCGACGCGACGCTGCGCGACGCCGTGGGCATGCCCGCGCCGCGCCTGTCCTACCGGCTGGGCGAGAACAGCCGCAGGCTCCTCGACTTCGGGATCGCGCGGGCGAGCGAGGCGCTGCGCGCCGCGGGCGCGCGCGACATCCTCGTCAACCCGCTCAGCCGGCAGGCCGGCTTCCACTTCCTCGGCACCGCGCGCATGGGCGAGGATCCGGCGCGCTCCGTCGTGGGCGTGGATGGCCTCTGCCACGAGGTCGCGAACCTCGCGATCGCCGATGGCAGCGTCTTCGTGACATCGGGCGCGGTCAACCCGACGCCGACGATCCAGGCGCTCGCGCTGCGCATGGCAGACGCGATCGTCGCGCGGCTGGAGAGGAGGGGAGGATGAGCATGGACGCGACTCTCATGGATGCGGTGCTCGGCACGCTGCTGCCCGGAGAGGGCGCCTGGCCGTCGGCAGGCCAGCTCGGGCTCGCGGCGGAGGTCGGCGCCGAGCTCGGCGAGGACGGGGCGGTGCTTCTCGCCGCGCTGCCCGTCGGCTTCCCGACGCTCGACGCGGGCGCGCGCGAGGAGGCGCTGCGCGCGGTCGAGGTTTCGCGGCCCGCCGCGTTCGAGCGCCTCGTCGCCGCCGCCTACACGGCCTACTACGTCGACGCGCGGGTACGGCGGGTGATCGAGCAGGAGACCGGCTACGAGGACAGGCCGCCGCAGCCGCTCGGCTACGAGCTCGAGCCCTTCGACGAGGCGCTGCTGGAGCGCCAGCGCGCCCGCCAGCCCTTCTGGCGCCGGCCATGACGCAGGTGTCGCGCCGCGTGCTGCGGGCGATCCCGGCGACGCCCGAGGCGATCGCGCCCTTCGGCGCGCTGGTCGCGACCGACGAGCGCGTCGCGCCGATCCGCTCGGCCTTCTACGGCGACGCGCTGGAGATCCGCAAGCCGGCGCGCCTGGTCAACGACGCGGACATCGAGCTCTCCGTCGCGCGGCTGCGGCGCCGGCCGATGGAGGCGCTCTGGCTGGAGCGGCATTTCCTGCACACGCAGGCCTTCATCCCGCTTGGCGGCAAGCCCTTCGCGATGATCCTCGCGCCGCCCTGCGAGGGCGACCTGCCCGACCTCGACCGCGCGGCGGCCTTCGTGTTCGCGGGCGACCAGGGCCTCGCGATGCATGTCGGCACCTGGCACGAGTTCCCGCTGGCGATCGAGGACGGCACGGAGATCGTGGTGCTGCTGCGCCGCCAGACCGTGCAGGACCTCGCGCGGCGCGACGGCAACGAGGCGAGCGGCCCGGACCTCGAGAAGCGCGACCTCGAGCGCCGCTTCGGCCTGCGCCTCGCGGTGGAGCTTCCCCGGTCCGGATGAAGTTTCTCCAGGGCAGGAATGCGTGGGCGCATTCCTGCCCTGGAGAGGTTTTCCGCTGGAGAGGTTTTCCGGCCCGTCAGACGCAGTAGGTCTTGATCGGCTCGAAGCCGTTGAAGGCGACCGACGCGTAGGTGGTCGTGTAGGCGCCGGTGCTGCGGATCTCCAGCTTGTCGCCGACCTGCAGGTCGATCGGCATGCGGTAGTCCGCCTTCTCGTAGAGCACGTCCGCCGAATCGCAGGTCGGGCCCGCCAGGATGACGCGCTCCAGCTTGCCCTTGCGGGGCGTGGAGATCGGGTACTGGATCGCCTCGTCCATCGTCTCGGCGAGGCCGCCGAACTTGCCGATGTCGAGATAGACCCAGCGCCGCGGGTCGTTGCGGCCCTTGCGCGAGATCAGCACGACCTCGGTCTGGATGATGCCGGCGTCGCCGACCATCTGGCGGCCCGGCTCGACGATGATCTCGGGGATGTTGTTGCCGAAATGGCGGCTGAGCGATTCGTGGATCGCCTCGCCGTAGGACGCCATCGCCGGCATGTCGCGGCGATAGCGCGCCGGGAAGCCGCCGCCGATGTTGAGCATCGACAGCTTCACGCCGCGCGCCTCGCATTCCTGGAAGATCCACGCCGCCTGCGCGATCGCGTCGTCCCAGGCCTGCGGGTCCTTCTGCTGCGAGCCGACATGGAAGGAGACGCCGTGCGGCACCACCCCGCGCGCCGCCGCCTCGACCAGCAGGTCGCGCGCCATCTCGATCTCGCAGCCGAACTTGCGGCTGAGCGGCCAGTCGGCGCCGACGCCGGAGGTGAGGATGCGGCAGAACACCTTCGCGCCCGGCGCGGCCTCGGCGAGCTTGTCGAGCTCGGCGCCGCTGTCGAAGGCGAAGAGCTTCACGCCGCGCGCGTGCGCCGCCGCGATGTCGCGCTTCTTCTTGATCGTGTTGCCGTAGCTGATCCGCTCGGCGGAGCCGCCAGCGGCCAGGACCATGTCGATCTCGTTCACGCTCGCCGTGTCGAAGGACGAGCCGAGGCGCGCCAGGAGCCTGAGGATCTCCGGCGCGGGGTTCGCCTTGATCGCGTAGTAGATGCCCGCCGTCGGCACGGCCGCCCGCAGCTTCCTGTAGGCGTCGGCGACGATGTCGAGGTCGACGACGAGACAGGGCGTCGCGGGACGCTGCTCGGCGAGGAAGCGCTGGATCTTCTTGGTCATTTCTTCCTGGTCTCCTCTTTCTTCTTCTTCTCGAGGGTCAGCCGATGCGGAAATTCCTGAACTGCCACGGGTCGTCGCGGTCGAGTTCCTCGGGGAACAGCGACTCGCGACCGTCGAGCGGCGTCCAGTCGCTGTATACGCCAGCCATCTCGCCGAGATAGGGCCGCGCGATCTCCATAACGCGGCGATGGTCGAGCTGGTCGGCCTCGACCACGCCGGCGCGCGGGTTCTCGATCGCCCAGATCACGCCGCCGAGCACGGCCGCGGTGACCTGGAGGCTGGTGGCGTTGTTGTGCGGGGCGATCCGGCGCGTCTCGTCGATGCCGAGGCGCGAGCCGTACCAGAAGGCGCCCCGCGCATGGCCCATCAGGAGGACGCCGAGCTCGTCGATGCCGTCGACGATCTCGTCCATCATCAGGCGCTTGCGCGGCTGCAGCTCCCAGTTCTTGCCGGCAAGCTCGTGCAGGCTGAGCACGGCGTCGTCGCAGGGATGGTAGGCGTAGTGGACGGTCGGCCGGTAGGCGACCGCGCCGCCCTCGCGCAGGGTGTAGTAGTCGGCGATCGAGATCGACTCGTTGTGGGTCACGAGGAACCCGTTGTAGGAGCCCTCGAGCGGCGTCCAGCTGCGCACGCGCGTGCCCGCGCCGGGGCGCAAGAGGTAGATCGCCGCGTCGCAGCCGAACTCGTGGCGCCTTCCGTCGACGGGGAAGTGGCGCTCGTGCGAGCCCCAGCCGAGTTCGGCCGGCTGCGAGCCCTCGCCGACGAAGCCGTCGATCGACCAGGTGTTGACGAACTCGCCGCGCGCCTTCGGGATCGAGGCGCGCTGGGTGTCGCGCTCGGCGATGTGGATCACCTTGACGCCGAGGTCGCGCGCCAGCGTCGCCCAGCCCGCGCGGTCGGCCGGCACCGCGGCCGGGCGGCCCGAGTCGGCGGCGATCGCCAGCAGCGCCTCCTTGACGAAATGAGAGACGAGGCCCGGGTTGGCGCCATGGGTGAGCACGGTGGTCGGGCCGCCTGCGTAGCGCGGCGCGAGCGCCAGCGCCGATTCGCGCAGCGCGTAGTTCGAGCGCTGCGACGGCGTCAGCGACGGGTCGGTGTAGCCGCCGGCCCAGGGCTCGATGCAGGTGTCGAGGTAGAAGGCGCCGCGCGCCTGCGCGAACTCGATCAGCGCGACGGACGAGACGTCCACCGAGAGGTTGAGCAGGAAGTCGCCCGGGCCGAGCAGCCTGCCGAGGACCTCGCGGTAGTTGGCGCGGGTCAGGGGCGTGCGGTCGAAGGCGATGCCGTGCTGGCGCGCCACCTCGGCGCCGCGCTCCTCGGCGGTCACGATCGAGATGTTCGCGCGCGGCATGTCGATGTGGCGCAGCAGCAACGGCAGGACACCCTGGCCGATCGAGCCGAAGCCCAGGATCACCATGCGGCCGGAGTAGGAGACGTGCTTCGTGTCGAGCCCCGCGGGCGTCGCGTCGCGTCGCTCAGACATCGACCAGGGCCCTGCGCGCGCGGCGAACCGGCGCGGGGCGCGCCGGCGAGGAGGCGGGTAGGGCGGGAGGCGCCGCGGCGCGACGTGCAACAAACATAGACAGCTCCCATAAGGCGCCGATCCACCGTCGACCGGCTCTACCGAACAGGACGCGTTCCGTCGTTGCTTGACCCTGCTCCACCGACTCGGCGCGAGCTAGCCTGGGGCACGTGCGATTGGCGTCTTAGTCGCGTAATGAATCGAATCGCCGCCGCGCGCAAGAAGAAATCTTCGTGGCGCGGATTTTTTTCCGCGCCGTGTCCCGCGCGTCATCGCCACGGCTTTTCCGTCGCCTCAGCGTCGCGGCCACGTGGCGGCGGCGCGTCGCGCGCCGCGTGCCTCAGCCGCCGGTCGCGACGTAGCCGAGCGCCGTGTCGCGCGCGCGATCCCGGTCGCTGCGCCGCGCCGGATCGCCGAATCCGCCGCCGCCCGATGTCTCCAGCCGGATGACGTCGCCGCGGCGCAGCGGCAGGTTGCTCACCTTGGAGTGCAGCTGCGTGCGCTCGCCGTCGCGGATCAGCACCAGCCGCCCGGCCGACCCGGGCTCGCCGCCCGCGAGGCCGTAGGGGCGGTGGCGGAAGCGGTCCATCTGCGCGGTCATCGTCGCGCGCTCGGCGTCGACGCGCCACTCGCGGAACAGGCCGAGGCCGCCGCGATGCACGCCCGCGCCGCCGGAGCCGGGCAGCAGGCCGTAGCCGGTGAAGGAGAGCGGCATGCCCGCCTCGACCATCTCGAGCGGGATGTTGGCGTTGTTGTGCATCCCGAAGCTGAAGGCGTTGGCGCCGTCCTCGTCGGGCAGGGCGCCGCAGCCGCCGATCTCGATCTCCACCAGCACGTTGCGACGTCCGTCCGCGTGCTCGGTCTGGAACGAGCAGACATAGCTGCAGCCGTAGTAGGCGGCGGGCATGCGGTCCGGCACCGCCTGCGAGAAGGCGCCGAACAGCACGTTCACCAGCCTGTGGCCTGGCGTGATGCGGTGCGCGACCGGCGCGGGGTGGCGGGCGTTCACCACCAGGCCTTCGGGCGCGACGATCTCGATCGGCCGGTAGCAGCCTGCATTGGGCGGGATCGGCCGGTCGGCGCAGGCCATGGCCGCGTAGTAGATCGCCGAGCTGGTCGAGCCGAGCGTCGCGTTGATCGGTCCCGGGACCTGCGCGTCGCAGCCCGAGAGGTCGACCACCATGCGGTCGCCGGAGATGGTCACCGTGGCGTGGAGGCGCACGGGGCGGCTGGTGTCGATGCCGTCGTCGTCGAGGAAGTCCTCGAAGGAATAGGTGCCGTCGGGCATGCGGCGGATGACGTCGCGCATGGCGGCCTCGGAGGCGTCGAGCAGCGCCGCGCAGGCCGAGGTCAGCGTCTCCGCCCCGTACTTGGCGGCGAGCTTGCGCACGTTGGCGACGCCGACCTCGAGCGAGGCGATCTGCGACTGAAGGTCGCCGAGCACGATCGCGGGCTGCCGGACGTTCTGCCCGAGCATCGCCCAGACCTCGTCGTTGCGCACGCCGGCGCGGAAGAGGCGGATCGGCGGGATGCGGATGCCTTCCTGGTAGATCTCGGTGGCGGTCGCGGCGTAGCTGCCGGGCGACATGCCGCCGACGTCGAGGTGGTGGCAGAGCGTGCCGACGATCGCCACGCGCCGGCCCTCGTGGAAGACCGGTCGGAAGGCGAGGATGTCGGGCAGGTGCTGGCCGCCGCAATAGGGGTCGTTGCCGATTACCACGTCGCCGTCCCGCCATTCGTCGAGCGGGATGTAGCGCTCGACGATGGCGCGCAGCGCGTAGCCCATCGAGTTGAGGTGCTGCGGGATGCGCACGGACTGCGCGACGTTGAAGCCGTCGCGGTCGTAGATGGCGGTCGAGTAGTCGAGCATCTCGCGCACGATGGTCGAACGCGAGGTGCGCCAGACCGTGACGTCCATCTCCGCCGCCGCGGCGGAGAGCGCGTTGCGCAGGACTTCGAGTTCGATCGGGTCGAGGGTCGTGGTCATGGATCGGCTCCGGCGCCTTGGCGTGGCGGGGTCGGTGGTGCGTCAGTCGCGGGTCGCGACGAGATGGCCTTCGGCGGTCGCGGCGACGCTCCATCCCGGCACGACGAGCGCGGTGGTGTAGGCCTCCTCGACGATCGCGGGGCCGCTGCAGGCCTGGCCGGGCGCGAGGTCCTCGCGCTTCCAGACCGCGGCGTCGCGCCACGCGCCGTCGATCCAGACGCGGCGCGTGCCCGCCTGCGCCGCCGCCCGCGCGCCGCCTGCCGGCTTGCGCGCCGGCGGGCGGTCGAGGCGCCCGATCGCGGCGAGGCGCAGCGTCACGAGCTCCACCGCGTCGCCCGGGTTCGAATAGGAGAAGCGCTGCCTGTGCGCGTCGTGGAAGTCGCCGACCAGGCGCCCGAGGTCCGCGGCGTCGGGCGCCGAGACGCGCCATGGCACGGTGAGCTCGAAGGCCTGGCCGCGGTAGCGCAGGTCGGCCGAGAAGGCGAGTTCGCGGTCGCGTTCCGCGATCCCGTCATGGGCGAGGCGCTCGTGGCCGGTCGCCAC
>VGDA01000190.1 GCA_016869915.1 Alphaproteobacteria bacterium | reverse complement strand
ATACCGACCAGATCCTGCCGTCGCGCTTCCTCAAGATGCCGCGCGGCAACGGCAAGCACTATGGCGGCTTCCTCTTCCACGACATCCGCTTCGCCGACGACGGCGCGGAGCGCGCCGACTTCGTGCTCAACCGCCCGGAGTTCCGCGCCGCGCGGATCCTGGTCGCCAACACGAACTTCGCCTGCGGGTCGTCGCGCGAGGGCGCGGTCTATGCCTTCCTCGACGCGGGCTTCCGCGCCGTGGTCGCGCCGTCCTTCAGCGACATCTTCTTCAACAACTGCCTGAAGAACGGCGTCGTGCCCGTGCGCCTGCCGGAGGCCGACTGCGCCGGCCTGCGCGCGCTCCTCGCCGCGCGGCCGGGCACCGAGCTCACCGTCGACCTGGAGGCGCAGGAGCTGCGCGTGCCGGCCGGCGCGGTCCATCGCTTCGAGGTGGATGGCTTCTTCCGCGAGATGCTGCTCAAGGGCGTCGACGAGGTCGGGCTGACGATCGGCCTGCGCGCGGAGATCGAGGGCTTCGAGCGCCGCCACCACGCGGCGAACGCCTGGGCGGCGCGCTGAGCGACGCCGCGGCCGCCGCCGCTCAGCTGCCGGAGAAGACCGGCCGGCGCTTCTCCATGAAGGCGCGCCGGCCCTCGCGGTAGTCGGCGCTGGCGTAGCAGCCGTCCTCGATGCTCTTGCACTCCGCCTGGTCGGCACCGCCCTCGCGCAGCGCCTGCGCGATGCCATGCTTCACCTGCGCGATGGTGAGGGGCGCGTTGGCGGCGATCGTCGTCGCGGCCTCCGCCACCATCGCCTGCAGCGCCGCGTGGTCCGCCGCGATCGCGTTCACCAGCCCCGCCGCCTCGGCGCGCCGCGCGTCCCAGCGACGCGCCGTGAAGAGCAGCTCCTTGGCGCGCATCGGGCCGACGAGGTCGACGAGGCGCTGCAGCCCGGCCTGGCGGAAGGGCAGGCCGAAGCGCGCGACGGGCGCGGAGAAGCTCGCGTCGGCGGTGCAGAAGCGCAGGTCGCAGCGCAGCGCGAGCACCAGCCCGGCGCCGAGGCAGTAGCCCGAGATCATCGCGATCGTCGGCTTGGCGAGCCCGTCGAGCAGGTCGTTGGCGCGCGACTGCAGCCCGTTGTAGTGCGCGACCTGCCCGGGCGTGGAGCGCGCGCCCTCGTATTCGCCGACGTCGTTGCCCGAGCAGAACGCGGCCTCGCCCGCGCCGGCGACGACGACCACGCGCACCTCGGGGTCCGCGGCGCAGCGCGCGGCGAGGTCGCCGAGCCCTTCCCACATCGCGAGCGTCAGCGCGTTGCGCTTGGCCTGGTTGTCGAGGGTGATGCGCGCGACGCCGTCGGCGACCGCGAAGTCGAGTCGAGCCATGTCCTTTTCCTTCCCTGCGGTGGTCAGCGCCGCGTCACCAGCGCGACGCCCAGCACGGTGACCGCCATGCCCGCGATCTGCACGGGCGCCAGCGTCTCGCCGAAGAGCAGCCAGGCCTGCAGCGCGACCAGCGGCGGCATGAGGTAGAGCAGCGCCGCCGTGCGCGAGACCGCGCCGCGGCGGATCAGCACGAGCAGCAGCGTGTTTGCCGCGATCGAGGTCACGAGCACCGACCATGCCATCGCCGCGGCGACCTCGATGCTGGCGTCGATGCGCAGCGTCTCGAGCGCGGCGGCGACGGGGATGGTGACGAGGAAGGCCGCGAGGAACTGCAGCGCCTGGGTCGACATCGGGTGGCCGACCGGGATGAAGCGCTTCTGGTAGAAGGTGCCGAGCGTCGCGGCGAGCATGCCGAGCGCGTTCACCGCCAGCGGCAGGGCGACCGCGCCGAGCGCCGCGAGGTCGAGCCCGGCGAGCCGCGGCTGCAGCACGACCGCGATGCCCGCGAAGCCCAGCGCGATGCCCGCCCATTGCCGCGTGGTAATGCGCTCGCCCAGCAGCGTGGGCGCGAGCATGGCGGTCAGGATCGGCTGCAGCGCCGCGACCAGGCCGGAGACGCCGGCCGGCACGCCCTGTCCGATCGCCCACCACACGCCGCCGAGATACATCGCGTTGAGCAGCACGCCGCAGGCCATGGCATGGGCGACGCCGCGCCAGCCGCGCGGCCAGGGCGCGCCGAGCGCCAGCGCGATGGCGGCGAGCGCCGCCGCGGTGAGCGCGTGGCGCAGCGCGAGGAAGGTCAGCGGCTCGGCATGGTCGATCGCGTAGCGCGCGGTGATCCATCCCGTCGACCACAGCAGGACGAAGATGGCGGGTGTCGCGCGCTCGAGGAGCGGCGTTGATGGCGCCATCGCGCTTCGTCCGGGGAGGCGCGGGTCAGCGCCGCGGTGGCGGATTGGGCGAGGCCTCGATCCCGCCGCGACCGGAGCCGCCGCCGGGCCCGGCGCCCTCGCCGGCGCCGCGCGGCGCCATCACCATCTCGACGGTCGAGCCGCCGAGCGAGCGGCCGGAGATCTGGATCGTCGCGACGCGGCTCGCCTGCTGGAAGGCGACGAAGCTGGTGGCCGAGCGCAGGCTCGTGACCTCGGTCCAGCCGAGCCTTGGCATCTCGGCGCGGAAGAAGTCGTAGGTCGCGGCGACCGAGCCGCGCGCGGCGAAGACGAGGCGCCCCTCGCGGCCCGCGCCGAGCACGAGCGAGCGGTCGAGGTCGAAGGACGCGCCGGAGGGGATGGCGATGTCGGGGAAGCTGCCGAAGCCGGCGACCTCCGCGCCCTGGCCCTCGCCCTGTCCCTGGCCCTGGCCCATCATCGGCACGCTGCTCGAGCAGGCGGCGAGCGCCAGCGCGGCGGCGAGCGAGGCGGCGAGGGCGGCGCGGATCGGGCGTGGCTTCATGGCATGTCCCCGGGAGGCGGCGCGCGGCGCGGCGCCGCGTCCCCTTCCGACTGCTTAGCAGAAACGCGCCGCCCCGGTCAGGGGGCGTCGGGATGCGTCAGCCCAGCCATTCGCGCAGCGCGCGCAGCCCGGGTCGCAGCTCGGCCTCGTCGGGCGGGGCGCCGGCCGCGAAGCCGATGCGGATGCGCAGGCCCGGCTGGCCCGCGAGGTCGACGCAGAGCCGCGAGATCCCGTCGTTGCGGTTCTCCGGCGGCGGGCGCGTCGCGGCCTCGACGCCGAAGGACGCGCCCGCCGGCTCCAGGATGCGCGCGTGCAGCGTCGCCGCGCCGCGCGAGAGCGTCGCCGTCGCGCCGTCGACGCGGATCGTCGCGCGCGTGTGCATCTGCCAGCGCAGCCGCGTGCCGTCCGGCAGGTCGATGTCGTCGGCGAGGAGGATGCCGCGCGCGCCCAGGATCGCCGCGCCGCGCAGCGCCGCGCGCGCGCGGATAGGCCGGGCCCAGGTCGGCGACGGCGCGCGCGAAGCCCGGCGCCTCGATCGCGCCGAGCATCCGCGCCGCGGCGCGCACCGGCTGCTCCGCGCCGTCGACCAGCAGCGTGTTCTGGCCGCGCGTGGCGTTGCGGTACCAGGAGTAGCGCTGCGCGGCGTTGAAGTAGCCGGGCAGTGCATAGTCGTCGGGCCCGAGCTCCATTGCGAAGCGCTCGCCGCCCGCGTCGAGCACGAAGCTGCCGATGTCGAGGTTGGAATGGTTGGCGGCGTTGTCGCCGGCCTTGAGCGCGACGAAGCGCGCGCCCTTCTCCTCCCATGCGTCGCGCAGCGCCGCCGCCTCGACGCGCCCGAATCGCGCGACGCGCGGGATGCCGAGCCGCGCGGGCCCGCCGCGCGGCGGCTCGAACCACAGCACCCCGGTGCCGGTGACCGATGCGACCCGTCCGATCGTCCATGCATCGACCGGGCTGCCGAAGCGCCGCGCGAGCCACATCAGCGCCGGCGTGGCGCGCAGCGTCTCCGGGTTGTCGCCGAAATTGAAGGACAGGCCCGTCGGCCCCTCCATGTGCAGGCGGAACAGCCCGGTGCGCGCGAAGCCCGGCGACGCGCCGAGGCCGAAATCCCCGCCGAAGGCGCTCTCCAGCGCGGCGCAGAGGAAGACCGCGTATTGCGTCGCGTAGTCCCAGTAGCCGGGTCCCTCGTCCCAGCCGCCATCGGGCCCGTAGCTCGCGAAGGCGGCGCGCGCCGTCGCGATCGAGGCGTCGAGCACGGTGCCCGCGAGTTCCGGCGCGGCCTCCGCGGCGGCGATGCTCGCCGCGACGAGGCCGCCGGCGCAGACCAGCGCCCAGTTGTGGGTGGCGCGGGTCCAGAAGGCCGAGCGGCGGAACTCCGCGAGCCCGGGCTGCAGCGCGTGGGAGACCAGCGCCTCGGTGGCCCGCGCGCGGATCGCCGGGTCGAGCGCGTCATGGCACCAGTCGACGGCGAGCGAGACGGCCATCGCCATCTCCGCGACGTCGAGGAAATGCGAGGGGTTCCAGGACGGGAAGGCGCAGACCGCCTCGAGCTCCGCGCCGATGCGCGCGACGAAGCGCCGGTCCGACGTGAGCAGCCAGGCGACGCCCAGGTTCTCGATCCGCTTGAGCACTTCGCGCGAGGTCGGCAGCAGCACGGGGCGCCGCTCCTCGAACTTGCGGTCGACCGGCGGCTGGCGAAGCAGCCGCTCGGCCTCGCGCAGCAGCGCGTCGCGCCAGCGCCGCCCCACCGCGTCGCTGGCGAGCCGCGCGGGCAGCGCCGCGATTTCGGCCTGCGTGGCGAGCAGCCGGGGGCGCTGCGCGCTTATGCCCGGCGGCATCGGCACCGAGGCGCAGGATGGCAGCGCGAGCGCGAGGGCGGGCGCGGCGAGGGCCGCGCGGCGGCTCAGCCGAGGAAGGGCAGGAAGGGGCGGCCGGCGAGGGCCTCTGCGAATGTCCATGCCACGAGCATGGCATAGGCGAGCGAACAGAGGATGACCGCCATGCGCGCCGCCCCGGCGGCGAGCAGGCGGCTCGCGACCCATCCGGCGAGCGGGATGGCATGCAGCGCATGGGTGGCGAGGAAATGCGCCACGCGCAGGTCGCCGCCATCGCGCGCCCAGCCGAACAGCGCCAGGCGCCGCGCGCCTTCCGCCTCGACGCCGACGAGATGGCCGGCCCCGCTGGAGAGATATCCGGCCGTGGGCAGCGTCAGCACGACGGTCAGCACGAGGCCGATCCCGATCGCGAGGCGCAGCGCGGGATCGCCGCCGGCGTCGCGCGCGCGCAGGATAGCGATGCCGAGCACCGCCGAGGCGGATGTCAGCAGCACGGCCAGCGCGCCCATCGCGCGATAGATGTTCACCATCGCCTGGCTCTCGACGTTGAAATGCGAGGCCACGCCATGCGCCGCCGCGCCGACCAGCCACGCCATCTCGAGCGCCACCGCGACGACGACCGCGCGCGACAGCAGCCAATGCGGGCGGCGCCGGACATGGCCCGCGGGCAGCCAGCCCGCGAACCAGGCGAGGGTGAAGAGATATGTCGCGAGCGAGGCCTCGAACTTGAGCGGCTTCGCCCAGGCGGCGACGCCGACGACGAGCCGGTCGTCGAGCGCGTAGGCCACGAGCGTCGGCAGCATGGAGATGGCGAGGATCGCCGCCGCGCCGGCGTAGAGCGGCTCGCGTCGGAAGGCCTCGCGCAGGATGCGCGGCAGGAAGAGGCCGGGTGCGGTGGCGCTTGCGGGCGCGGCGAAGGCGATCATGGGCTTCACTCCTGGATGGTGGCGGCGCGGGCGGCGCGGCGCGTCCAGCGCAGCGCCGCGAAGGCGAGGAACCCGGCCGGCCCGAAGAGGAAGGCGAGCACGAGGCAGGGGATCACGAGGACGAAGGCGATCGCCTCCTCGCGCGCGCCGCGCGCGATGGCGGCGCCGACCAGCAGGTCGAAGGCGAGGTAGTGGATCCAGCCCGCCAGCGCGACCAGCGGCGAGTCGAAGAGGCGCATCACCTCGGCGAGGCTGCCGAAGCCGCCCTCCGCGCGCGTCCAGGACGCGAGGATGATCCCCGTGTAGGCGATGGAGAGCAGCAGCGGGGCCGCCGCGCCGGCGACCGCCTGCGCGGCGCGCGGGAAGCGCGGCGAGGCGAGCAGCGCGACCCAGCCGGCGAGGGCGAGGGAATTGGCGGCCGAGAAGGCGGCCTCGGGTGGCAGGATTATCTTGGCGGGGCTCCCGGTTTCTTGACGACGCCAAGATTGATCGCGCGGAAATCCTGTCGATGTCAAGATAAGAATTTGACAGCGTCAGGATGGCGGCATAGGAAGGATCCATGCCCGCCAGGCCCCATCGCCCGCGCCGCCGCGCCGCCGCGCCCTACCACCATGGCGACCTGCGCGCGGCGCTGCTGCGCGCCGCCGAGGAGGAACTGGCCGAGCGCGGGACGGAGGATTTCTCGCTGCGCGGCGTGGCGCGCCGCGTCGGCGTCAGCCACGCGGCGCCGGCGCACCACTTCGCCGATGCCGGCGCGCTGCTCACCGCGCTCGCGGCGGAGGGCTTCCGCCGCTTCCTCGCGACGCAGCGCGCGCGGCAGGCGAGCGCCCCGCCCGATCCGCGCGCCCAGCTCCTCGCCGCCGGGCAGGGCTATGTCGCCTTCGCGGCAGCGCATCCCGCGCTGTTCCGGCTGATGTTCGCCTCGCGCCGCGCCGACTACGCGGACGCGGGCCTCGCCGACGCCGCGGGCGCGGCCTACGACCACCTCGTCGCCGGCGTGGCAGCCGCGCATGGCGGCGGCGTGGCGCCGCCCGTCGACGTGCTGGCGGCCTGGGCCATGGCGCACGGCATCGCCGACCTCGCGAATTCCGGGCGGCTATCCGTGGTGGCGCCCGGTGCCGCGGGCGAGGCGATGGTCGCCGCCGCCCTCGAGCGCGCGCTCGGCCCCCCAACAACCGGGGACGGCAACAACCGGGGACGGAGCCCGGATTAGCAACAACCTGGGACGGAGCCCGGATTAGGCCGCAAACTCATAAAAGGATGGCGGTTTTGCGCGAATACTGATTCAAGCTCCCGAAAGGGAGATGGATCATGGCGCGCTACGATCTGACGG
>VGDA01000189.1 GCA_016869915.1 Alphaproteobacteria bacterium | reverse complement strand
TGCCAGTAGTCGGGATGGATCTCGCCGAAGGCGAGGAAGCCGTGGCGGTTGCCGCCGAACTCGACGAAGCAGGCCTGGAGCGAGGGTTCTACGCGCGTGACCTTCGCGAGGTAGATGTTGCCCTTGACCTGCTTCTTGGTGCTCGTCTCGAAGTCGTATTCCTCAAGACGGTTGCCGCTGACGACGACGACCCGGGTCTCTTCCGAGTGGGTCGCGTCGATGAGCATCTTCTTTGCCATGTGTGGTGTATCTCCGCGATGGGGGTGGCGGAGCGCCGGCATGGAGGACGTCGATCGCGCGTCGCGCGATGCTCGGTATCGTTCTCCCGGCGCCCAGCCGGATGGCGACAGCCGCTCGATCGTTGTCGCAGGACCGCGCACCCCGGGACATTGTCGCCCCGGGCTGCTCGCCGGACACCCGCGAGGGGGCCGGCATGGTCGCTGGCAATTGGATCGAGGCGGTCAAACTCACGAATGCGTTCGTTCTGTGTCGTCGTTCTCGTCCGCAGGGCCGCGCTCCGAGGGGCGGCTGGCGCCGTCAGCGCGCCTGGAGGCGCGCAAGGCCGCCGCGTTAGCGGACGTAAAGGACTGTACCCGTGAACCCCCGGAACCACAAGGATCCTGCCCGCCGCCCGGCCCGCGGGACGCATTGCCCCGCCCCGGCCTCGGCGGCTATATCTTGGGCCTCGCCGCCTCCGGAAGCACATATGTCGAGATCGCGCATCCTGCTCGCGGCTCTCCTTCTCCTGCTTGCCGCCCTGGCCGGCCCCGCGGCCGCGACGGAGCCGCCGCGGGTCCTGTCGGTTCGGGCAGGGGAGGCCGGCCCGGCCCAGGTCGTCCTCGAGCTCGAGCGGCGCGCCGAGCCTCTCGTCTTCACCCTCGACGAGCCGATGCGCCTGGTGGTGGAACTCGACCATGCGCGCTGGGCGCTGCAGCAGGCCCCGGCCGCGCAGGGGATCGCCGCGGGATGGCGATTCGGGCGAAAGGACGGGCGTGCCGCCCGGATGATCGTCGACCTGGCGCAGCCGGCGCGGGTCAGGCGCGTCGCCTACGAGATCGGCACCGGGCGCGGCGGCGCGCGCCTGGTCATCGATCTAGAGCCCGTCAGCCGCTCCACCTTCACCGCCGAGGCACAGGGCTGGAGCCGGACCAGCGACCTGCTGAAGGAAGTCTACACGCCGCCCGCCGCGCCGCGCCGCGCCGCCGCCCAGGCCGCGCTCCCCCAGCCCGGTTCCGCACAGCCTGCCGCCGTGCGGCCGCAAGCGGCGGCAGGCCCCGGGGGCCCGGCGGGAGCCTCGCCGAACCGGCCCGAGGCTCCGCCGCCCGTCGTGGCGGATCCGCCCGCGCCCGCCCGCGCCGAGGCGGCCAGGCCGCAGGCCCCGGCGTCCCCGCCGCGGCAGGAGGCAGCCGCCGTCCCGAGGCCGCAGCCCGCCGCTCCCCGCGGCCAGGCGCGCCGGGTGGTGGTCATCGACCCCGGCCATGGCGGGCAGGATCCCGGCGCGGTCGGGGCCTCGGGCACGTTCGAGAAGACGATCACGCTTGCCGTGTCGCGAGACCTCCGCCAGCAGCTCGAGCAGACGGGGCGGTATCGCGTCCACCTCACGCGCGACGGCGACTACTTCATGCCGCTGCGCGATCGCGTCCAGCGTGCGCGGAACCTCAAGGCGGAGCTCTTCGTCTCCATCCACGCCGACTCGATGGGCAGCAGCGAGACCAGGGGCGCCTCCGTCTACACGCTGTCGGACACCGCGTCGGACGCGGAGACCGCCGCGCTCGCCGCGCGCGAGAACCGGGCGGACATCATCGCCGGCGTCGACCTGCGCCACGAGAGCCGCGAGGTCGCCAACATCCTCATCGACCTCGCCCAGCGCGAGACGATGAACCGTTCCGCCGGGCTCGCGCACCTCCTCGTGCGCGAGATGGGGCGCGACGTGCTGATGCTGCCCGTTCGCCCGCATCGCTTCGCCGGCTTCGCCGTGCTGAAGGCGCCCGATGTCCCCTCCGCGCTCGTGGAACTCGGCTACCTCTCCAACCGGCAGGACGAGAACCTCCTCAAGCAGCCGGCCCACCGCAAGCGCGTCGCAGCCGCCATCCAGCGCGCCATCGACGCCTATTTCGCGGGCGAGGCGCCGCGGTGACCGCCCTTTCGCCGCTGCGCGCGGACGGATGGCGCGAAGGCGGCCGCGTGATAGAACCTGCGCCGTGACAGAGGAGCAGAGGCCGGCCTCCGCGGCGCCTTCGGGGCCGCCGCCCGTGGAGGCCCCGGCCGCACCCGCCCCATCCGCCGCCGCGCCGCAGGCCGCCCCCGCGCCCGCGAAGCCCCGGCGCGCCGCCGCGCGCGCGGGCATCGCGGGCGCCGCGATGGCCGCGATCGGGAACGTCGTCGCGTGGCTGTTCGCCTTCGTCGTCGCCGCCGGCATCCTCGCCTGCGGCGGCGTCGGCGTGCTCGTCTACCAGGTCGGCCAGAACCTTCCGGACCACGCCCATCTCGCCGAGCTGCAGCCCGCGGTGATGACGCGCGTGCATGCCGGCGACGGGCGGGTCTTCGCCGAGTACGCGATCGAGCGGCGCATCTTCGTGCCGCTGGACGCGATCCCGGCGAGGCTCGCGGAGGCTTTCGTCTCGGCCGAGGACAAGACGTTCTGGACCCATCCGGGCATCAGCGTCCCGGACATCGTCCGCGCCGCCGTGACGAACGCGCAGAACTGGGGCAAGAGGCGGCCCGTCGGCGCATCGACGATCACGCAGCAGGTGGCCAAGAACCTGCTGCTGTCGAACGAGGTGTCGATCGAGCGGAAGATCAAGGAGGCGCTGCTTTCGATCCGCCTCGAGGAGAGCCTGCCGAAGCGGCGCATCCTCGAGCTCTACCTCAACCAGATCTACCTCGGCTTCCAGGCCTATGGCGTGGCGTCCGCCGGGCTCATGTATTTCGGGAAGTCGCTCGAGGACCTCGAGCTGCACGAGGTGGCCTTCCTCGCCGCGCTGCCGAAGGCGCCGAACAACTACAACCCGCAGCGCTTCGCCGAGCGCGCGCGCGACCGCCGCGACTGGGTCCTCGGCCGCATGCTCGAGGACGGCAAGGTCACGCAGGCCGAGCACGACGCGGCCCGCGCGCGCCCCCTGGTCGTGCGCAACCGCGCCGAGGCCGTCGACACGGCGCGCGCCGACTACTTCGCGGAGGAGGTCCGGCGCGAGCTCTTCGCGCGCTTTGGCGAGGACAAGCTCTATCGCGGCGGGCTTTCCGTGCGCACCTCGCTCGACCCGGACCTGCAGCGTGCCGTCGATGCCGCGCTGCGCCAGGGGCTCGTCGACTACGATCGCCGGCACGGCTGGCGCGGGCCTTTCGCGCAGGTCGAGCGCGGCGCCGGCTGGGAGGGGCGCCTCGCCCAGCTTCGCGTGCCAGGCCTCGGCAACTGGCAGGTCGCCCTCGTCCACGCCGTCGCGGCGGATCGCGCGGAGATCGGCTTCGCGGACGGCACGCGCGGGATCGTGCCGCTGGAGGAGATGCGCTGGGCCGGGCGCACGCTCGAGGAGCAGAAGGTCGGGCCGCGCCCGCGCACGCCCGCCGAGGTCGTGAGGCCAGGCGACGCGATCGTCGTCGAGGCACTGGCGCCAGCCGCGGGCGCGGCGTCGCCGCCGCCCGGCGCGCCGCGGCGCTTCGGCCTGCGCCAGGTCCCGGACGTCGGCGGGGCGGTCGTCGCGCTCGACCCGCATACCGGCCGCGTCCTCGCCATGGCCGGAGGCTGGAGTTTCGAGGCCTCGCAGTTCAACCGCGCGACCCAGGCGCAGCGCCAGCCTGGCTCCGCATTCAAGCCCTTCATCTACCTGTCGGCGCTCGAGGCGGGCGTCCAGCCGAACTCGTTCATCCTCGACGCACCGGTCGTGGTCGACCAGGGGCCGGACCAGGATGCATGGAAGCCCGGCAACTACGGTGGCGCGGGCATCTTCCACGGGCCGACGACCCTGCGCGCGGGGCTGGAGCAGTCGCGCAACCTGATGACCGTGCGCCTCGCGATGTACACCGGCGTGGAGCGCATGGCGGCGATCGCCCGCGACTTCGGCATCGCCGAGCGCATGCTGCCCGTCCCGTCGGCGGCGCTGGGCTCGGTCGAGACGACGGTGCTGCGCCTGACCGCGGCCTACGCGTCCTTCGCCAATGGCGGGATGCGCGTGACCCCGACCCTGGTCGATAGGGTGCAGGACCGGACCGGGCGCACGATCTACAGGAGCGACCTGCGCGCGTGCGCGCAATGCCGCGAGGACGCCTGGCAAGGCCAGCCCATGCCCGTGCTGCCCGACCCGCGGCGGCGGATCACCGACGAGCACAGCGCCTTCCAGATGGTGTCCATCCTCGAGGGCGCGATCGAGCGCGGGACCGGCACGCGCGCCCGGATCCCCGGCAGGGAACTGGCGGGCAAGACGGGGACGACGAACGACTCCGTCGACGCCTGGTTCGTCGGCTTCTCCCCGGAACTGGTCGTGGGCGTCTGGATCGGCTTCGACAACCCGCGCACGCTCGGCGCACGGGAGACGGGTGGCGCGGCCGCGGTGCCGATCTTCCACCAGGTGATGCTGCACGCCACCCGCGGTCGCCCGAGCTCCTCCTTCCGCGTGCCGCCCGACATCCACTTCGCCACCATCGACCCGAAGACGGGCCTGCCGGCGGAAGGCGGAAAGGGCATCGCCGAGGCCTTCAAGCCGGACCAGGACCCGGAGGCCCCGCCCGTGCCGGGCGCGCTCGGCGGGTCCGCCGGCTCGGCCCAGCGAGCCTTGCCGTCGGCCGTGCCAGCGGCCCCGGGCGGCGGGGCGAGCTCGGGTGGCGGCATCTACTGAGGGCTGGCGCGGCGCGCGCGAAGCTGTATATGTGCCGGCGAATTCGCCGAGGGGAACGACGCTCATGCGCGCCGAGACGCAGCAGATCGCGGACGAGATCAAGCAGTCGCTGGAACTGCTGAGGAGGTATCTTTGACTACGATGCCTCGCTCCGCCGTCTCGACGAACTGAACGCGCGCGCCAACGATCCGTCGCTCTGGAACGATTCGCGGGCCGCGCAGGTGGTGCTGCGCGAGCGCGCGACGCTCGACCGGCAGCTCACCCTCTACCGCACGCTGAAGCAGGACTACGACGACGCGGTCGGCCTGATCGACCTCGCCGCCGAGGAGGACGACGAGGCCGAGCTCGCGGCCGCGGAGCAGGCGCTGCGCGACCTTCGCGGCGTGGCAGAGCAGCGCGCCGTCGAGGCGCTGCTCTCGGGCGAGGCCGACGCCAACGATGCCTATCTCGAGATCAAGCCCGGCGCCGGCGGCACCGAGAGCCAGGACTGGGCGCAGATGCTCGAGCGGCTCTACGTGCGCTGGGCCGAGGACCACCGGTTCAAGGTCGAGATCGAGGAGGAGAGCGCGGGCGAGGAGGCCGGCATAAAGTCGGCGACGCTGCGCGTCAGCGGCCCCAACGCCTATGGATGGCTGAAGACCGAGAGCGGCGTGCACCGCCTCGTGCGCATCTCGCCCTTCGACTCCAACGCGCGCCGCCAGACCTCCTTCGCGGCGGTCGGGGTCTTCCCGGTCGTCGACGATTCGATCGACATCCAGATCAACGAGGCCGACGTGCGCATCGACGTCTACCGGGCCTCGGGCGCCGGCGGCCAGCACGTCAACAAGACCGAGAGCGCGGTGCGCCTTACGCACATGCCGACCGGCATCGTCGTCGCCTGCCAGACCGAGCGCTCGCAGCACAAGAACCGCGACCGCGCGTGGAAGATGCTGCGCGCGCGGCTCTACGAAGCCGAGCTCCAGCGGCGCGAGGCGGCGGCGCAGGCGCTGCACGCCGCGAAGACCGACATCGGCTGGGGCCACCAGATCCGCAGCTACGTCCTGCAGCCCTACCAGATGGTCAAGGACCTGCGCACCGGGCACCAGACCTCCGACACGCAGGGCGTGCTCGACGGCGACATCGACCCCTTCCTGCGCGCCTCGCTGATGAGCAGGCTCAAGGGCGCGCCGACCCGCGTCGAGGACATCGAGTAGGCGCGGCCGGCGCCTGCGCGCCGGTCAGCGGAAGGGCGGCTCGTCGAAGCTGCGCAGCTTGCGCGAGTGCAGGCGCTCGACGCCGCCCTCGCGCAGCAGCTCGAGGGCGTGGATGCCGACGAGCAGGTGCTGCTCGATCCGCTCCCGGTACATCCGGCTCGCCATGCCGGGAAGCTTGATCTCGCCGTGCATCGGCTTGTCGGAGACGCATAGCAGCGTGCCGTAGGGCACGCGGAAGCGGAACCCGTTCGCGGCGATGGTGGCGGACTCCATGTCGACCGCGATGGCGCGCGCCTGGTTCAGGCGCTCGAACAGGCCGGCGTGCCGAAGCTCCCAGTTGCGGTCGTCGGTGGTGAAGACGGTGCCGGTGCGCATGCGCGTCTTCATCTCGACGCCGGCGAGGCCGGTCACGCCCTCGACCGCCTGCTGCAGCGCGACCTGCACCTCCGCGATCGCCGGCACGGCGATCTCCGGCGGCAGGTCGCGGTCGAGCACGTGGTCGTCTCGCACATAGGCATGCGCGAGCACGTAGTCGCCGAGGAACTGGCTGCGCCGCAGGCCCGCGCAGTGCCCGACCATCAGCCAGCAATGCGGGCGCAGGACCGCGAGGTGGTCCGTGATCGTCTTCGCGTTCGACGGGCCGACGCCGATGTTCACCAGCGTGATGCCGTCGCCGTCGGGCCGCGCGAGGTGGTAGGCCGGCATCTGCGGCAGGTGCGCGGCCGGCGCCCCATCGGTCTCCAGCTCCCCGCCGGCGCCGCGCCGCGTGGTGGCGCCGCCGGGCTCGACGAAGGCGTCGTAGCCCTCGTCGCGCGCGACGCGCCCGAGCGCGAATGCGCGGAACGCCTCGACGTAGCGCTGGTAGTTGGTCAGCAGCACGAAGCGCTGCACGTGCGCGGGGTCGG
>VGDA01000188.1 GCA_016869915.1 Alphaproteobacteria bacterium | reverse complement strand
GGCCCCGTCCGCCCGGCCCCGTCCGCCCGGCCCCGTGCTTGGCTGCGCTCGCGCATCGCCTGCGAAACTTGCACGTCCGGGGCTTTCGCGACAGGGTCCCGGTCGTCAAGGCAAGGCAGGGGCGACATGAAGATCACGGCCATCCGCACGCTCGTCGTGAACGCGGAGATGCGCAACTGGGTGTTCGTCAAGGTCGAGACCGACCAGGACGGGCTCTTCGGCTGGGGCGAGGCGACGCTCGAATGGAAGACGCGCGCCGTCGTCGGCTGCGTCGAGGACCTGGCGCCGCTGGTCGTCGGGCTCGACCCGCGCGACATCGAGAACGCCGTGCGCACCATGACCAAGCACGGGTTCTGGAAGCTCGGCGTGATCGGCCGCTCGGCCATCGCCGGCATCGAGCAGGCGCTGTGGGACATCTTCGGCAAGTCGGTGGGCCTTCCGGTCTGGCGCCTGCTCGGCGGCAAGACCCGCGACCGCGTGCCGGTCTACACCCATCTCGGCCTCGGCAACATGCGCGCCGTCTACGACCAGAAGGAGCGCAGCCAGCTGCGCGACTACGTGCAGGAGGTGCTGGGCAAGGGCTATCGCGCCTTCAAGGTCCTGTTCCCGCTGTTCATGCACTACACCGCGGATTCGAGGGCCATCGCCGGGATCGATGGCTGGATGCGCACGCTGCGCGAGGCGGCCGGCGACGACATCGAGATCATGGTCGACTTCCACGGCAAGCCCGCCTCCGTCGCGCTGGCGGTGCAGTGCATCGAGGCGCTGGCGCCCTATCGCCCGATGTTCGCGGAGGAGCCGGTGCAGCCCGGCGACGCCAACGCGATGCGCATGGTCTCCGACCGCACGCGCGTGCCGATCGCCACGGGCGAGCGGCTGATCGACCGCCGCGACTTCGAGGAGCTGTGCATGCAGCGCGCGGTCGCGATCGTGCAGCCGGACCTCTGCCATTGCGGCGGCATCTGGGAGGGGCGGAAGATCGCCGCGATGGCCGAGACCGCGATGATGGGCGTGGCGCCGCACAACCCGCTCGGCCCCATCGCCGGCGTCTCGGCGCTGCATTTCGACGTCGCGACGCCGAACTTCGTGATCCAGGAGGAGATGGTCGGCGCCGTGCCCTGGTACGGCGAGATCGTCCAGAGCCCGATCCGCATGGTCGATGGCTGCTGGCAGCTGCCCCAGGCGCCGGGCCTCGGCATCGAGGTCGACGAGCGCGTCGCCGCGAAGCATCCGTTCCGGCAGGAGCCCTTCACCTCGCGCGACGCGGTGCTGCCCGACGGCACGGTCGTGGACTGGTGAAGGGCGCCGCGATGCCTGCCCTCGGCCGCCGCGCCTGGGTCCCCGCGCATTGCGAGGACCTCGTCCAGTCGATCGCCGCGGAGACGGCGGCGCGCGACGCGGCGGCGACGTCCGCCGAGATCGACCGGCTGGTGGCGCTGAACCGGCGCATCCACGAGCGCGACTGCATCAACCTCAACCCCGCGACCAACACGATGAACCCGCGCGCCGAGGCGGCGCTCGGCGCCGGCCTCGGCCAGCGGCCGTCTCTCGGCTATCCCGGCGACAAGTACGAGATGGGGCTGGAGGCCATCGAGCGCATCGAGGCGATCTGCGCCGAGCTCGCCGCGGAGGTCTTTTCCGCGCGCCATGCGGAGATCCGCGTGGGCTCCGGCGCGCTCGCGAACCTCTACGTCTTCATGGCGACGCTCAAGCCGGGCGACCGCATGATCGCGCCGCCGCCATCGGTCGGCGGCCATGTCACGCACCACCAGGCCGGCGCCGCCGGGCTCTACGGCGTCGAGATCCACCACGCGCCGGTCGACGCGACGGGCTACACGGTGGACGCCGCCGCGCTGCGCGCGCAGGCGCTGCGCCTGCGACCGAAGCTGATCACCATCGGCGGCAGCCTCAACCTCTTCGCGCATCCCGTGCGCGAGCTGCGCGCCATCGCCGACGAGGTCGGCGCGACGCTGCTCTTCGACGCGGCGCATCTCTCCGGCATGATCGCCGGCGGTGCCTGGCCGCAGCCGCTCGACGAGGGTGCGCATGCGATGACGATGAGCACCTACAAGAGCCTGGGCGGGCCCCCCGCGGGCCTGATCGTGACGCGCGACGACGCGCTGGCCGAGAAGCTCGACGCCATCGCCTATCCGGGCCTGACCGCGAATTTCGACGCCGGCAAGACGGCCTCGCTCGCCATCACGCTGCTCGACTGGAAGCGCCATGGCAGGGCGTATGGCGCCGCGATGGCGGCGACCGCGCAGGCGCTGGCGCGCGAGCTCGCCGCGCGCGGCCTGCCGGTCTTCGCCGCGGCGCGCGGCTTCACGCGCTCGCACCAGCTCGCGATCGAGGCCGCGCGCTTCGGCGGCGGCCAGGCGGCGTCCAGGCGGCTGCGGCGCGCCAACATCCTCGCCTGCGGCATCGGCCTGCCGGTCGCGCCGGTGGAGGGCGACGCCAACGGCCTGCGCCTCGGCACGCCGGAGATCGCGCGCTGGGGGATGGGCGAGGCGGACATGCCCGAGCTCGCCCAGCTGATCGCCCGCGCGCTCGCCGGCAACGAGGAGCCGGAGGCCGTGGCCGCCGACGCGACCGCGTTCCGCGCGCGATTCGACCGGCTGCGCTTCGTCGACTGACGACGCGAGCCCCGCCGCCGCTCAGGCGAGGGCGAGGCCGCGCAGCGCCTGGCGGATCACGTCGTTCGAGCGCGACAGGACCATGACCTTCCACTCCGGCAGCGCGGGGTAGAACATCTCGCGCAGGAAGGCGCGGATCTCCAGGCCCTGCGGCGAATGCGGGTCGCCGTGGTTCCACAGCCAGTTGTCGGCGCGGATCGACTTGAGGACGGAGCGCACGTCATGCGTGCCGTACTCGATGCCGCCCGCGGTGATGCGCGCGCCAGGCAGCAGCTCCAGCATGCGCTGGGCGAGCGTCCCGGGGATCGAGTTCGCGACATGCCCGTCCGACGCCTTGCGCGCCGCCTCGAGGTCCTCCTCGGTCGGCGTCACGTGGTCGAACCAGTCGCGCGCGCGGCCCTCGGCGGCGGAGGCGCCGTAGATCATGTCGCCATGGCCGAGCGGCCCGAGGCCGGTGTGGTAGTCGATGACGCAGAGCTCCTCGACATGCGCGAGGTGCCGCGTGACCATCTGCTCGAAGTTGCGCCGCGCCCAGGTCGGCGCGAAGCCGCCGAAATACGTGCCCTTGTCGTTCACGTACTGGCCGCCATGGATGGCGCGCGGCAGGAAGTCGGCGTCGGGAAGCCCGTAGTGCCGCGCGATCGCCTGGTCCGCGGCGGCGATCGCCGCGTCCGACCATTCGCGCGGGTTCACGTGCGCGGCCAGCGCCTCGTAGTCGGGATTGGCCGGCAGCGGGCGGGAGAAGTCGACGAAGTTGCGGTTGAGGTCGACGTTCTCCTCGGTGACGCGCCGTCCCCAGGCGAAGCCATGCGGGTTGACGGCATGGAGCAGCCAGACCGCGGTGTCGGGCGCCGCGTCGCGCCAGTGGTGGCGCCAGCGCAGCCAGCCGACCTGGCAGCCCGAGCCGCAATGGCCCTCGATCCCGTGGGTCGAGGAGACCAGCAGCAGCGCCTTGCGCGCGTCGGCCGGCCCGACGACGCCCAGGTCCGCGTGCAGCGTGCCGCCATCGGGCCCGCGCAGCGGATGGAGCGCGCTCTCGACGAGCTTCCCCTCCGCGACCTCGAGCGCCGCGAGGAACTTCCCGCGCGCCTCCGCGTAGTCCCGCGAGAAGAACGACGCCACGCTGCTCGGCCTGACCGATCCCATCCCCTCCCCCATGCCGCGTCGCGCGGCCCCGCAAAGGATGCCCCCGATCGCGCGGTCGAGGCGAGCCGGAAGGAGCCGCCGGTGGCGGGGAACTGATCAGTCCCGGTGGAACACCGACACCTCGTGGTCAAGTGTGCGGCGGGTGCGTGGGCTTACGCTGATGGAGATCGGATCGGGGCGTTGATGATCTCGCGCGCGCGTTGCGGTGCAGCGAAGCTCGACCCGGTCACGCGCACAACCTGGCCACCGGTCGCGCCCGCGACCGTGATCCCGCGAAGCGCGCGGGAGGTGTCGGCGGGCCGCAGGCAGTCTGGTGCTGCGCGCGAGGGTTGCGCGTTCGGCAGGGATACGGTCGGGCCGCGCGAGGAATAGCAGGACTGCGATCCGTCGCGGCGATAGTTCGCGCCGACGACCTCGATGCCCATTCCAGCCGCGCCCGTCGCGAGCGCGTTGAGGCTGCCGCCGCGCCTGATCGGCGACAAGGCCGGCTCGGGATCCTCCTTGAGCGAGCGCAGCCAGCGTCGTGGATCGTAGTCGGCGCCCGTCGAGACGTCGACGAAGACAGCCTGCCTGCCGCGATGCAGAGCCCCGGGATTCCTCTGGCTGCGGGGTACGTAGAGATGGATCGGTTCCGCGCATCCAGCCTCGGACGCGAACTCGATGCGCCAGTCACCGGCCATGGACCTGGGCATGGATGGGTCCTGCCGCTCCGTGGGCGCCCATGAGACGAGAGCCTCGATGCTGGCGGCGCCGGGTGCGCGCCTCGGGAATACGGCGACGCATTCCGCGGCGCCGGCCGAGGGCCAGCAGACGGCCTCGCCCTCCCGCACGATGCCGAGGCGCGCGGGATCCCCTGCGTGATGCGGGGTCGCGATCCGCATCTCGATCCCTGCCGCGCCAGCTGGGATCCGGATCACGACCTGCGTCGGCATCTCGCTTCCGGGCTGCACGCGCAGCGTCACGCCCGCTGCGCGACCCGGCTGCAGGTAATCCAGCTGCGCATGGCGTTCCTCGTCCGCTGAGTTGCCGGCGGCGATGACGATACGAAGCTCGCGACCGCGCCGCCGCTCGGCCTCGACCATGGCTTCCATCGCGCTTGTCACCATCCAGGTGCCGTCATGCGGACCGCGGCTCGAGCCGTCGCTGATGTTCACGACGATCCGCCGGGTCTTCGGGCCCGCGCATGAGAGGATGTAGGCGAGGCCATCGAGGACGTATCGCCCGAGGCTTCCGCTCGAGGAGTCCTGGAGCGCGTCCCGTGGCGGCTGCACGAACACGATGTCGGACCTCGATGCCTCGTCGTTGATCGCGCGGAGTGGTTGCGCGGGCATCCAGATGGGAATGCTCCCGCTGGCCCGTGGCGGCTCCATCCTCGTCGTCGCCGGGCGCGTACCGGCGACGAGGCTGAGCACCCCGGCGCCGTGGAGCATGGAGCGTCGCAGCTCCGGTAGCCCGGCCGCCTCGTGGCATGCCGCCTCGTCGATCCTGCCATCCTGGTCCGTGAAGCGTCGCATCAGCTCGTCGAGGCGCTGCCTCGTGAGCTGCAGCCCGCGCCCGAACTGAGCCGGGACCGTGCAGATGCGCCGCGTAGCGTCCGCGTGGTGCTCGTCCTGCAGCCAGAGGGAAAGGATCCGCGTGCCGCCACCGGGTGCGCGCAGGTCCGCATGTGCAAAGGGGCAGCCCTGGTCGATCACCCCCACGAGGACGGGCGAAGCGGATTGCGGAGGATCCTCGCCGCGCGGCGCGTCCGCGCCCGAGGGCAGCGGGCGGGGGCGTCGCGGAAGATAGGGCGCCTGGAGTTCCAGCCGCGCCACCGGCCCGCCCTCTGCGAGGAGCACGCCGATCGTCCCGGGCGCGACCTTCGCGGTGACGATGCAGCGCGTGGTCCCATCCTCTGCATGGGCGGCTGGCGCGCTGGCCAGTTTCCGGAATTCCGGCAGGCGTCCTGGCCGGATCTCCGCGACCACGGCGACCGAGTCGGGGACCGGTTCACCATCCCGCCTGAAGTCGCGCCACGCGGTGCAGTCGGCCACGACGAGGCCGGCGTCGATCCCCGGGATCGACGCGGCGAGCTTCGCGGGGCCCGGCTTCGGGATCTCCCAGGCCATGTCGTGCCTACCTCAGGGAGATGCGAAGGTCGTCGCACTCCTCCCGCGCCCTCGAGAAGAGTTCCTGGAGCACGGAGTTCGCTTCTGGCCCCCTGAGCGTACCGGGCGATTCGAATGCGTAGAACCCGGTCGCCGCATTGCCCGCCAGCGGCTGGGAGGCGGGATCGAACTCGATCTCGCCATCGCATTTCTGGCCGTCGAAGCTGGCGTGGTGCCAGCGCAGGATCGCGCCGGACCTGTCGCGCGCGCCGCAGAGATAGGAGAAGTATTCGCCAAGCGCGGTGCCGAGGATCCGGCCTGCGACGTTGTCCACCGGGAAATGGACGCCTGCCACCACCCGGTTCGTGGAGATGCGCTGCGCCAGCCGCTCCAGCTGCGTCGTGACGCTGCGTCGCGCGGGATCGTCGCCGTGGCAGTTGAGCAGCGCCTTGAGCAGCTCGACCATCACGTAGGCTTCGGTGCAATGCCCGCTGGGCAGGGTCGCGTGCCCGGGCGTACGGATCATCGGCTGGACCTGCCACGAGCGATCCGCCGGGCGCCAGCAGGCGAGCTCGTGCTTGAGCTTCATCTCGACGAACATGGTCATCTGCATCGCGGCGTCGACCAGTTCGCGCGTGCGCCGCATCCGGTCGGATTGCAGCGGGACGATGGAGCCCCAGAAGGCGAGGCACCCGTCGATCTGCGTGAAGATCTCCGGCGCGCGTTCCTCGCGCAGATCGGCCCAGGCGAGGACCTTGGCTACCTGCTCGTCGAACACGCCGTCCGGTGGCGCGACCAGCGTCGCGAGCGGCAGTCGCGCGCCGTCCCGCCTGTCGCGCACGGTGAGGCTTGCCCGGGGCACCGGCAAGCCATCGATCGAGATGAAGTCGGTCCGGAACTCCATCGAACTCGTCGATTCCTGGGCCATCAGGAAGGATCGCACCCAGGGATCCCAGTGGAATGCGTGGTCGTGCTCCCCGGCCTTTGAGCGCGGCTCGAGGGTCCAGACCGGACGCGTCTCGCCGGGATCGATGATCGCGCCGCGCGAACGGTTCAGGGCTTCGGCGAGGCA
>VGDA01000187.1 GCA_016869915.1 Alphaproteobacteria bacterium | reverse complement strand
CCACGGAGATCCTTGCCAACTGGGACGCCGCGCGCGGCCGGTTCGTGAAGGTCATGCCGAAGGACTATCGTCGCGCCCTGCGCGACCTCCGCGACGCCGCCTCGCGCGCCGCCGCGGAGTGACGTCGACCCAACGCTGAAAGAACCGGAGCCGGACCATGGGCCTGCCCACGGGTTTCCTCGAGATCGCGCGACAGGACCGTCCCTACGAGAAGGTCGAGAAGCGCCTCAAGAACTGGAAGGAGTTCGTCCTTCCGATGCCGGCCGACGAGGTCGGCCGACAGGGCGCGCGCTGCATGGATTGCGGCATCCCGTTCTGCCACAACGGCTGCCCGGTCAATAACCTGATCCCCGACTGGAACGACCTCGTGCGCCGCGGCAAGTGGCAGCAGGCGCTCGAGATGCTGCACTCGACGAACAACTTCCCGGAGTTCACGGGCCGCATCTGCCCGGCGCCCTGCGAGGCGTCCTGCACGCTCAACATCGACGACAGCCCGGTGACCATCAAGTCGATCGAGTGCGCGATCGTCGACCGCGGCTGGCAGGAGGGCTGGATACTGCCGCAGCCGCCGGCGCGCCGCACCGGCAAGCGCATCGCCGTGATCGGCTCGGGCCCCGCGGGCCTCGCCTGCGCACAGCAGCTTGCGCGCGCCGGCCATGCCGTGACGCTGTTCGAGAAGAGCGACCGCATCGGCGGCCTGCTGCGCTACGGCATCCCGGACTTCAAGATGGAGAAGCACCTCATCGACCGCCGCATGCGGCAGATGGAGGCGGAAGGCGTCGAGTTCCGCACCGGCGTCGAGGTCGGCGCGACGATCTCCGTGAAGTCGCTGCTCGAGGGCTATGACGCGATCGCGATGACCGGCGGCGCAGAGCATTCGCGCGACCTGCAGGTGCCGGGGCGCGAGCTCTCCGGCATCCATTTCGCGATGGACTTCCTGTCGCAGCAGAACCGCCGCGTCGCCGGCGATGACGAGGCGCGCGCCGCGCCGCGCGGCACGATCAGCGCCAGGGGCAGGCACGTCGTCGTCATCGGCGGCGGCGATACGGGCTCGGACTGCGTCGGAACGTCGAACCGCCACGGCGCCGCCTCGGTCACGCAGCTCGAGGTCATGCCGCAGCCTCCCGAGAAGGAGGACAAGGCGCTGACCTGGCCGGACTGGCCGCTCAAGATGCGCACCTCCTCCTCGCACGAGGAGGGTTGCGAGCGCGACTTCGCGGTGCTGACGAAGCGCGCCCTCGGCGAGGGCGGCAAGCTGCGCGCGCTCGAATGCGTGCGCGTCGAGTGGCGCAAGGGCGCCGACGGGCGCATGGCGATGCAGGAGGTCGCGGGCAGCGCCTTCGAGCTCAGGGCCGACCTCGTGCTCCTCGCCATGGGCTTCGTCGGCCCGCGCAAGCCGGGCCTCGTCGAGCAGTCGGGCGTCGAGCTCGACGCGCGCGGCAACGTCAAGGCCGACACCAGCGCCTATCGTACCTCGGTGCCGCGGCTCTTCGCGGCCGGCGACATGCGCCGCGGCCAGTCGCTGGTGGTCTGGGCGATCCGCGAGGGGCGCCAATGCGCCCGCGCGATCGACGAGACCCTCATGGGCGCGAGCCAGCTGCCGCGCTGACGCGATCCCCCGCCGCGCTCAGGCGGCGGGGACGACGTCCGGCGACAGGACGAGGTTGCGCTCCAGCGCGCCGCCTGGCGGCACGAGCACGATGCCCGGGCGCCGCGCGAGGTCGCCGTCGTCGCCGATCCCGGGCGCGAATCCCTGCCAGGGCTCGATGCAGAGATACGGCGCGCCCGGCTTCGTCCAGATGCCGAGATGCGGGCAGTCGGGGAAGTCGACGCGCAATCCGTGCATCCCCGGCACGCCGAACCAGGCGCGCCGGCTCGCCAGCCGGTCGAGGATCAGCGCGTCTGCCGCGAAGAGCCTGTCGTCGAGGCGCAGCGTCGCGCCGTCCACGGGCGTCGGCAGGCCCGACGGATGGCCAAGGCCGTCCGCATCGATCGAGCGGATCGGCGCTGGCTCGGGCTTCTCGAAGCGCACGACATGCGCCTCGCGCGCGGCGCCCGGCACGAGCGGCCATGCGAAGGCGGGATGGAAGCCGATCGAGGCGGGAAGGACCTCGGTCGCCGACGGGTTGCGCGCCACGACGCGCATCGCCAGCGACGCCTCGTCGATGCGCCATTCCACCTCGAGGTGGAAGGCGAAGGGGTAGTGCGCGCGCGTCGCCTCGTCGTCGCGCAGCTCCAGGAGCGCGCGCCGCCCGTCGACCTCGCGCAGCGCGAAGCGAGACTGGCGCGCCACGCCGTGGGGCGGCATGTCGAATGCGCGCCCCTGCCAGCGCGCCCGGCCGCCGGGCGAGCGGCCGATCACCGGGAAGAGCAGCGGTGCCTGCCCGGCCCACCAGGCGGGATCGCCCTGCCAGAGCCACTCCCTGCCATCGATCCTGAACGAACGCAGCTCGGCGCCCTGCGGGTCGATCTCCGCCGCGAGCCCGCCGGCGGCAAGCAGGCTGCGGCCGCCGGCGCTCACGCCAGGCGCTCGGCTGCCCAGCCGGCGGCGCCGGCGGGGACGAAGCGCATCGGCGTGGCGTTGCGATGCAGGGACGGGTCGAGCTCGACGCCGAGCATCGCGGTCAGCACGAGGAGGACGCCGCCATGCGCGACGACGAGCCGCTCGCGTCCCGGCGCGACGGGCGCGCGCAGCGCGTCCGACAGGCCGTCGCGCACGCGCGAGACGAACTGGTCGAGCGTCTCGCAGCCCGGCGGGTCCTGCGCCCAGTCGAAGTCGGCGTTCGGCTGGCCGAACAGCGCCGTGTAGACGCGCTCCTTGATGCGCGGCTCCGGGCGCGGCGCGAGCGCATGGTGCTCCGCCGCCAGCGAGGCGGTGCGCCAGGCGCGCGGCATCGGGCTCGCGACGATGTCGGCGACGCCGTGGCCGGAGAGGATGCGCGCCGCCGCGGCCGCTTGCGCCTCGCCGGTCGCGTTCAGCGGCTGGTCCTCGGTCTGGTAGTAGCGGTTGAGGTTCCCGTCGGTCTCGCCATGGCGCAGGAACAGGAAGCTCGCGCGCGGGACCGCGGCGGGAACGGCGCGGGCGGACGACACGAGGCGCGCGACGCCGAGGGTCGGCACGATGCGGGTCATGGCGCCTTCCCTCAGCCGCGCAGGAAGCCGCGGCGCGCCAGGTTGCGCATCAGCGCCAGCGTGCCGAAGCTCCACGGCGCGCATTCCGTCGACAGGCGCACGCGGTTGACCAGGCGCCCGAGGCTCGGCGTCGAGATCGTGACCACGTCGCCGACCTTGTGCGTGAAGCCCATGCCCTTGGCGCCGCGGTCGTCGGTGGGCGCGAACATCGTGCCGCAGAACAGCACGAAGCCGTCGGGATACTGGTGGTGGCGCCCCGCGGCCTGCGCGGCGATCGCGGCGGGCGAGCGGCTGATGCGCGACATCGAGCTCTTGCCCTCGAGGCGGTAGTTGTCGGGTCCCTCGACGGTCAGGCCGATGTCGGCGCCCGACACGGTCTCGAGCGTGAAGGCTCCGTCGAACAGGCGGATGAAGGGCCCGAGCGCGCAGCTGGCATTGTTGTCCTTCGCCTTGCCGAGCAGGAGGGCGGAGCGGCCCTCGAAGTCGCGCAGGTTGACGTCGTTGCCGAGCGTGGCGCCGACCAGGCGCCCCTGCGGGTCGGAGACCACCACGACCTCGGGCTCCGGGTTGTTCCAGGTCGACTCGGGATGCAGGCCCACGTCGGCGCCGTGGCCGACGGCGGACATCGGCTGCGACTTGGTGAAGATCTCGGCGTAGGGGCCGATGCCGACCTCGAGGTAGGGCGACCACTTGCCCTTCGCGACGAGGATCTTCTTCAGCTCCTCTGCCTGCGGCGAGCCGGGGACGATCCGCGACAGGTCGGTGCCGATCGCGGCGGTCATCTCGCGGCGGATGGCCTCGGCGGCGGAGGCGTCGCCGCGCGCCTGCTCCTCGATGACGCGCTCGACCATGCTCTGGGCGAAGGTCACGCCCGCGGCCTTGATGGCCTGCAGGTCGACCGGGGCGAGCAGCCAGGGCCGGCCCGGGTCGCGCGTCGCCTCGTCGGAATTCGCGACGACGTCCGCGACGGCGCCGAGGCGCGCGGCGGTGGCGACGTTGTTGCGCAGCTGCGCGAGGTCGAGCCCGTCCAGAAGGCCGCTCGACGTCGTGTAGAAGGGCGTGAGGTCGACGAGGTCGGCGCCGCGCACCGCGACGACGCAGGGCCCGCCATTGGCGCCTGGCTTCCACGCGCGGCCGACGAGGAGCGCGCTGGCGTGGTCGGCGGGCAGGCAGTCGGCGACGGGCAGGGGGCGTTGCATGGCGGTCCTCGCGTGATCCGGGCGCGGGCATCGCCCGCTTGGCCGCCAGAAGGCCCGTGTCGCGCGCCGAATTCAAGGGCCTCAGCGCTCGCGCAGCGCCTCGTCGGCCAGCCGCGCGAAGGGCGAGAGCAGCACGGCGCCGAGGCTGCGCCGGCCGGTGACGATGTCGGCGCTGGCGCGCATGCCGGGCGCCAACGCGACGTCCTGCCCGCCGGCCGCGAAGCGCGTCGCCTGCAGCGCGATCCGCACGGGGTAGCTCGGCCCGAGCCGCGGGTCGTCGACCGCGTCGCGCGCGATCTCGCGCACCTGGCCGGCCATCGTCCCGTAGACGGTGAAGGGGAAGGGATCGAGCTTCAGCCGCGCCGCCTGCCCGACCGCGAGGAAGCCCGCGTCGCGCACCGGCACCAGCGCCTCGAGCTCGATCCGCGCGTCGTCGGGGACGACCAGCATCAGCGTCTCGCCGGCCTGCGCGAAGCCGCCCACCGTGTGGACGCTGCGCTGGTGGACCGTGCCGTCGACGGGAGCCGCGACGCGCTGGTCCGCGAGATGCCGCTCGGCCTTGGCGAGTTCCTGGGCGAGGCTGACGGCGAGGCGCTCGGCCTCGACGAGGCGCGCGCCTGCGTGCCGCGCGAAGCCCGCCTCCGTGCCATGCCGGCGCTGGCGCAGGGCCTGCGCCTCGGCCCGCGCCTCCGCCAGTCGCGCGACCTCGGCCTCCAGCTCGTGCTCGCGCTCGACCCGCTCTCGCTCGAGCTCGAGCCAGGCGAGGCGCGCATAGTGGCCCTGCCGCGCGAGCGCGCCGCGCGCGCGGGCGCGTTCCTCGACGAAGGGCATCGTCGCCTCCAGCCGCGCGATCGCGAAGGCGATCGCCTCCTCGCGCGCGGCGTTGCGCGCGATGGCGGCATCGAGCGCGCCCAGCGCGGCCGCGTGCTCGGCCAGCTCCGCGCCCAGCCATGCGAGGTGCAGCTCGGCGGTGGCCGGGTCCACGCCGGCGGGCGGCACGAAGGCGTCCGCGCGACCCGCGCGGAGCGCGCGCAGCCGCGCCACGTCGAGCAGGTTGGCGTCGCGGTTGTTGGCCAGGCGTTCGCGGTCGGCGCGTCGCGCGACGTCGTCGAGCTCGACGAGCACGTCGCCGCGGCGCACGCGCTCGCCATCGTCGGCGCGGATCGCGACGATCCGGCCGGCTTCCTGCGGCTGCACCTTCTGGACGCGCGAGGCGGGGATGAGCCGGCCCTCGCCGGTGGCGACGATGTCGATCTCCGCCAGGCCCGCCCATGCGGCCGCGGCCAGCATCGCCACCGCGCCGAGCGCAGCGCGCGGCGCCGTCCGCTCTCCCGCGGTCAAGGCGCTGCCCCCGCGCCGGGCGCGGCGAGGCGCGGCACCAGCTCGATGGCGCGCAGCCATGCGCCGCTCGCGCCCTCCCCGGCGGACTGCAGCTGGCGAAGCAGGAGGAGGGCGACGATCAGCCCGCCGGGCGTGAGCGCGCCGGACATGACCTCCAGCGCGCAGGCGCCGAGCGCGCACGCGTAGCCGAGCCGGGCCACGAAGCCCAGCGCGCGGCGCGCCTGCGCACGTCCCTGCTCGAGCGCGAACGATGCGTCCATGGCCTCCGCGGAGCCGCGCGCGGCGCCGTGCAGGCGCCATGCCGCCTCGCGCCGCAGCGCCGCGAGGATCGCGGTCGTGCCGGCGTGGACGAGCACGAGGCAGGCGGCGACGGCCCCGATCCGGCCATCGGCGAGGCAGAGACCTCCCACCACCAGCAGCGCGAGCAACGGCACGCAGGAAGCGGCCTCGACGAGATCCAGCGTAGCGGCCGCGCCTGTGCGCCGGTCCGCCGCCGCGCCGTCCATCCCGCCGGCGCCTCGCGCCCGCAGGAGCGCGCCCGCCGCGTCGCGCGCCTCGGCGAGTGCCAGCTCCGCGAGGGCGAGCAGGCACAGGCCGATGACGATCGCGGCGAGCGTGGCATGGGCGCGATTGGCGCCGACGCGGTCGACGACGAGGCCGATCGCGAGCGCAGGCAGCATGCGGGTCGCCGTGGCGAGGAGGGCCAGCACGAGGAAGGCGGCGAGCAGCTCGGGGCGGCGCGCCATCGCGGCGAGCGCCGGCCCGGTCGCCGCCGCGATGCCGGGGCGCGATGCGCGCGACGCCTTGCCGTTCCCCATCGCCCACCTCCGGGCGCGAGCCTATCCGTCGCGCGCGCCGCGCGGCGCGACGCACCGGTGTTGATGCGCCTGTGCTAATGCGCCCGGCCTAGCGCTGCTGCCCGTGCGACAGGCGAGGCCGCCATGGCGGAGCCTCCGGCGCATGGACGATCGTCTTCCACGCGCCGATCTCGCGGCGCTCGCGCGCGCCAGGGGCTGCGAGCTCGTGGCGCTGCGCTTCACCGACATGCTCGGGCGCTGGCTCGGCGTCACGTCCTGGGTGCGCGGCCTCGCGCCGGGGACGGACACGCTGTCCTGCGCATCCTCGAACGTCGCGGGCTGGGGCAGCCTCGCGGACTCGGACCTCGCGCTCAGGGCCGATCCGTCGACCGCGCTGCGCGATCCCTTCGCCGCGCGGCCCACGCTCCTCGTCTTCGGTGAGGCGCAGGACCCGGGCGGGCGGGGCGCGTCGCCGATGGATCCGCGCGCGACGCTGGCGCGCGCCCTC
>VGDA01000186.1 GCA_016869915.1 Alphaproteobacteria bacterium | reverse complement strand
GTGACGTTGCTGCTGCTCTTCGTCGCCCTGGAGCGCGCGACCGGCTGGCCAGCCGAGCGCGGCGCGACGACGGTGACGATCGCCCACGCCACCTTCGCCATCGCCTATGTCGCGACCGTCGTGCAGGCTCGGCTCGCGGGCCAGGACCCGGCGCTGGAGGAGGCCGCGGCGGACCTCGGCGCCCGGCCGGCCGAGATCCTGCGCACCGTCACCCTGCCGCTCATGGCGCCGGCGCTGGCGGCGGGATGGCTGCTGGCCTTCACCCTGTCGCTCGACGACCTCGTCGTGGCGAGCTTCGTCTCAGGCCCCGGCGCCACGACCCTGCCGATGCTGGTCTTCGCCAGCGTGCGCCTCGGGCTCTCGCCGCAGATCAACGCGCTGGCGACGCTGATGCTGGCGGCGGTCGCGATCGCGCTGCTGGCCGCGCGGCTGGCGCTGCGCCGAGGGGAGCGAGGTGCGTGACTGCTGAACCGCCGACGCGCGGCCGCTATCATCCCGGCATGCATCCGGAAGGACGGGCGGCATGAGCGCGAGCGACGCCCCCGCCGCCGAGGCGGCGGCCGGGACCAGGGCATTGTTCGAGGAGGGCGTCCGGCTCCACCAGGCGAAGCGCCTGTCGGAGGCGCAGGCACTCTACGAGCGCGTGCTGCGCGAGCGGCCCGGCCACCCCGGCGCCACGCACCTGATGGGCGTGCTCGACATCCAGCGCGGCGATCCCGCGGCCGCGGTCGAGAAGATCCGCGCCGCCATCGCCGCCAATCCTTCCGCGGCGCCGTTCCACGGCAACCTCGGCACGGCGCTGCAGGCGCTCGGCCGCCTCGACGAGGCGCAGAAGCACTACGAACAGGCGGTGAAGCTCGATCGCCGATACGCGGACGCGCACAACAACCTCGGCGCGCTGCACGAGAAGCGCGAGCGCTGGCGCGAGGCGGCGGCAAGCTACCGCGCCGCGATCGCCTCGCGCCCCGGGTTCCCCGAGGCGCACAACAACCTAGGCCACCTGCTGCGCAAGTCCGGCGCGCTCGAGGACTCCGCGAAGCACTTCCTAGAGGCGCTTCGGCTGCGCCCCGACTACGGCGACGCGCATCGCGGCTACGGCATGGTGCTCGCGCGCCAGAACAAGCACGACGACGCGATCGCGTCCTTCCGCCGCGCCATCGAGCTCGACCCGCGCGACGCCGAGGCCCACAACCAGCTCGGCAGCCGGCTCAAGCATCTCGGCCGCCTCGCCGACGCCGAGGCGAGCTTCCGCGCGGCGATAGCGATACGCGACAACTTCCCCGAGGCGCACAACAACCTTGGCAACACGTTCTTCCGCCAGGGCCGGCTCGACGAGGCCGAGGCCTGCTACCGCAAGGCGCTAGAGCTGCGACCGAACTACGCCGACGGCTTCGGAACCTCGGCATCGTGCTGATGGGACGCTGCCGCCACGAGGAGGCGGTGGCGCATTTCCGCAAGGCGCTGGAGCTTCGTCTCGTCTACCACGAGGCGGTCAGCAACATGAGCCAGGCGCTGCTCACGCTGGGCCAGTTCCGAGAGGGATGGACGCGCTACGAGGCGCGCTGGAAGCTCGCCGTCCTGCCGCCGCGCCCCTTCCGCCAGCCCTGGTGGCGCGGCGAGTCCATCGTCGGCCGGACGATCCTTCTCCATGCCGAGCAGGGGCTCGGCGACACGCTGCAGTTCCTGCGCTACGTGCCGATCGTGCGCGCGCTGGGCGCCGACGTCGTCGTGGAGATCCAGCCCGAGCTGCTGCGCCTCGCCGCGCCGCTCGCGCGGCCCGGCATCCGCCTCGTGCAGCGCGGCAACCCGCTGCCGCATTTCGACGTGCATTGCCCGCTGCTCAGCATCCCGGGCGCGCTGGCCTGCGAGCTAGACACGATCCCGCCGCCCGGCGACGAGCTCGCGCCGGACGCGGAGCTCGTGCGCGCGTGGAAGGAGAGGCTGGGGCAGGGGGGCGAGCTGCGCGTCGGCCTGGTCTGGGCGGGCAACCCGCAGCACGGCAACGACCACCACAGGTCGTTTCGGCCGCTCGCCTTCGGCCCGCTCCTCGAGGTGCCGGGCGTGCGCTTCTTCTCGATGCAGAAGAACCGGCGCGAGGGCGACGACGCCGACCTCGCGCGGCTTGGCAAGGTGGAGGACATCGCGCCCCTGCTCGCCGACTTCGCGGAGAGCGCGGCGGCGCTCTGCGCGCTCGACCTGCTCGTCGCCGCCGACACCTCGATCGTCCACCTGGCCGGCGCGATCCGCCGCCCGGTCTGGACGATGGTCCCGTTCTCGCCCGACTGGCGCTGGATGCTCGGGCGCGAGGACACGCCCTGGTACCCGTCGATGCGCCTCTTCCGCCAGCCGCGCCAGCGCGACTGGAAGAGCGTCTTCGCCCGCGTCGCCGCGGAGCTCGCGCAGCTGCGCCGCTGACGGGGCGCCGCGTCAGAAGGCGACGCGGTCCCCGCCCTTGAGGCCGAGCATCGCGCGCGCCTCGGCCGGCGTCGCGATCTCGCCGCCCAGGCTCTCGATGATCGTGCGGATCTTGCGCACCTGGTCGGCGTTGGACTTCGCGAGCTGCCCCGGCCCGAGCCAGAGCGAGTCCTCGAGGCCGACGCGCACGTTCGCTCCCATCGTGGCCGCCATGGTCAGGATAGGCATCTGGTGGCGGCCGGCGGCAAGCACCGACCACCTGTACTGGTCGCCGAAGAGCCGGTCGGCCGTGCGCCTCATGTGCATGACGTCCTCCGGATGCGGGCCGATGCCGCCGAGGATGCCGAAGATCGTCTGCACGAAGAGCGGCGGCTTCACCAGGCCGCGCTCGAGGAAATGCGCCAGGGTGTAGAGGTGGCCGACGTCGTAGCACTCGAACTCGAAGCGCGTGCCGTGCTTGTCGCCGAGCTCGTGCAGCACCGTCTCGATGTCCTTGAAGGTGTTGCGGAAGATGAAGTCGCGGCTGTTCTCGAGGTGGATGCGCTCCCAGTCGTGCCTGAACTCCTTGTAGCGCTCGAGCATCGGGTAGAGGCCGAAGTTCATCGAGCCCATGTTGAGCGAGGTCATCTCCGGGCTCGCGCGCAGCGGCGCGGCGAGGCGCTCGGCGACCGTCATGCCGTGGCCGCCGCCGGTGGTGATGTTCACCACGGCGTCGCAGGCCTGCTTGATGCGTGGCAGGAACTCCATGAAGACGTCCGGCGACGGCGTCGGGCGGCCGTCCTTAGGGTCGCGCGCGTGGAGGTGGATGATCGACGCCCCTGCCTCCGCCGCGGCGATCGACTCCCGCGCGATCTCGTCCGGGGTGATCGGCAGGTGCGGCGACATCGTCGGCGTGTGGATGGAGCCGGTCACCGCGCAGGTGATGATCGTCTTGCGGCGGGCCTTCGGCTTCGCGTCTGCCATGGTCGTCACTCCCCTTCCTTGTCGTTCATCTGCTTCTTGTGCGCGGCGAGCGCCATCAGGCGCCGGTCGCGCCAGCTGCCGCGCGCGGGCAGCCCCGTGGCCGGCACGCGCGCGCGGCGCTCCGCCTCGATGCGCGCCAGCGCCTCGGAGGGCCAGTCCGCGGCGACCTTCAGGTCGCGGCCGAGGCCGCGCAGCGGGCCGCCATAGCGCGTGGCGTAGTCGAGGAAGCCGGACGGCGCGTTGAGGTCCATGGTCTCGAACGGGCCCATGAAGGACCAGCGCAGGCCAAGCGAGTGGCGGATCACCGCGTCGAGGTCGTCCGGCTCGATCACGCCGTCGGCGACGAGGCTGATCGCCTCGCAGATGACGCCGGCCTGCAGCCGGTTCATCACGAAGCCCTCGATCTCCTTCTTCAGCAGCACCGGGACCTGCCCGGCCTCCTGCATCAGCGACCGGCAGCGCGCGAGCGCCTCGGGCGCGGTGTCCGGCGTCGGCACGAGCTCGACGACGGGAAGGAGGTGCGGGGGGTTCGCGGGATGCGCCACCAAGTAGCGCGCCGCGCCGCGCAGGCCGCCGAAGATGCGACTGCCGGGGAAGGTGGATGTCGAGCTGCCGACGACGGCCGAGGCGCAGTCCGCGGCGTCGATGCGCCGGTGGAGGTCGCGCTTGAGCGCGAGGTCCTCGGGCGCGTTCTCCTGCACGTAGTCGACGCCGGCCAGCGCCTCCTCGAGCGTGGCGCAGGCCGTGGCGCGCGCGCGCGCGCCCGCCGCGTCTTCTATCAAGCCGAGCTTCTCCATCGCCGGCAGAGTCTCGTCGAGCCAGCGCAGCGCGGCGCCCGGCGCGGCGGGGTTGCTGTCCCAGAGTCTCACCTTCGCGCCCGCCGAAGCGAAGCGCGCGGCCCAGCCGCGGCCGATGAAGCCGCTGCCGACGATGGCGATCATGGCATTCACTGGAGAACCTGGTGGTCGCCGCAGACCGAGAGGGCCTGGCCGGTGATGCTGGAGCCCGCGCGCGAGCAGACGAAGAGCGCCATCTCGGCGATGTCGTCGGCCGTGACCATGCGGCGCAGCGAGACATTCGCGAGCAGGCGCTGCTTCATCTCGTCGAAGCCGATGCCGAAGGCCTCGGCCTTGGCGTCGATCACGCCGTCGATGCGCGGCCCGGCGACGAGGCCGGGCTGGATGCAGTTGACGCGGATCGCGTCGGGTCCGAGTTCCATGGCGAGGCTCTTGGTGAGGCCGACGACGGCCCATTTCGAGGCGGCGTAGGGCGTGCGCAGCGGATAGCCGAGCCGTCCCGCGACCGAGGAGAGGTTGACGATGGAGCCGCCGCCGGCGGCCTTCAGCAGCGGCACGCCGCGGCGCGTGCAGTAGAACATGCCGTTGAGGTTGATCGCGATGCAGCGGTCCCAGTCCGCGACCGCGACCTCCTCGACCTTGCGGGTCGGCCCGGCGATGCCCGCGTTGTTGACGAGGATGTCGAGGCCGCCGAGGCTCGCCGCGACGGCGTCGAACAGGCGGTGGACCTGCGCGGGATCGGCGACGTCGGCGAGGATCCCCGAGCTGCCCGGGTTCTCGGCGAGGAAGGCCGAGAGCGCCTTCTCGTCGACGTCGCAGACGAAGATGCGAGCGCCTTCCGCCGCGAAGCGCCGCGCGATCGCGCGGCCGATGCCGGATGCGCCGGCCGTGACCAGCGCGCGCTGGCCGGCAAGTGCCTTGTCCATGATGGTCGTCCCTCCCTCGTCCCGGCGCCATGAGACTGGGACAGGCGGGGTTTGGCAAGCATGGCGGCGCGCGCCTAGCATGCGGGCATGGACGTGGTGGCGGACGGGTCGCGCATGGCTGGCGGGCGCAGGCGCGTGCGCGTCGATGGCGGCGCGCGCGTGACGCTGCGCGACGACGCCGGCACGACGCGCCTCGTCGAGCTCTGGCACCACGACCCGATGCGCGTGCTGCTTCCCGAGCCTGTCGACGACGAGATCCCGCATGTCGTGCTGCTCAACACCGCGGGCGGGCTGGTGGGCGGCGACTCGCTGCGCACCGCGATCGGGCTCGGCGACCGCGCCCGCGCGCTCGTGACGGGGCAGGCGGCGGAGAAGGTCTATCGCTCCGACGGCCCGGACGTCGCGATCCGCACCTCCCTGTCGGCCGGGCGCGACGCCTGGCTCGAATGGATGCCGCAGGAGACGATCCTCTTCGAGGCCAGCAGGCTGGACCGCGGTCTCGCCATCGACCTCGCTGCCGGCGCGCGCTGCCTCGCCGGCGAGACGCTGGTCTTCGGGCGCCGCGCGCGTGGCGAGACGATCGCGCGTGCCTGGCTGCGCGACCGCTGGGAGATCCGGCGCGAGGGCAGGCTGGCCTGGGCGGACGCGTTCGCCCTGCGCCCCGACGAACCGGGGGCGCTCGACGCGCCCTTCGCGCTCGACGGGGCCGCCGCGATGGCGACCCTCGCCTATTGCGGCGCCGACGCCCCGGCGCGGCTCGAGGGCCTGCGCGAGGCGCTGGCAGGCCACGGCGCAGGCATCGCTGCCTCCTGCTTGGGCGATATCCTGCTGGTGCGCGGGTTGTCGCGCGACGCGCAGGCCCTGCGCCGTGCCGTGGCGGAGGCCTGGCGCTTCCTGCGCGCGGCGGGCGGATCATTGCCCGCGCGATTGCCGCGGCTATGGCATATTTGATGCAACGCGAACTACCCGCGAGGTTGCGATCGCGGCAAGGGAGGCAAGATGAACCTGACGCCCCGTGAGAAGGACAAGCTCCTGGTGGCGATGGCCGCGGTCGTCGCGCGCCGCCGCCTCGAGCGTGGCGTCAAGCTCAACCATCCCGAGGCGGTCGCGCTGATCACCGACCATGTCGTCGAGGGCGCGCGCGACGGGCGCAGCGTCGCCGACCTCATGAAGTCCGGCGCCGAGGTCGTCGGCCGCGGCCAGGTGATGGCGGGCGTCGCGGAGATGATCCACGAGATCCAGGTCGAGGCGACCTTCCCCGACGGCACGAAGCTCGTGACCGTCCACCAGCCGATCAGGTGATGCGATGAAGCCGGGCGAATACATCCTCGCGGCGGGGGAGATCGAGCTCAACGCCGGGCGGCGCACCCTGCGCCTGGAGGTCGCGAACACCGGCGACCGGCCGATCCAGGTCGGCTCGCACTACCATTTCCACGAGACCAACGCCGCGCTGCGCTTCGACCGCGCCGCCGCGCGCGGCATGCGCCTCGACATCCCGGCCGGCACGGCGGTGCGCTTCGAGCCGGGGCAGACGCGCGAGGTCGGGCTCGTCGCCTTCGGCGGCGACCGGATCGTGCACGGGTTCCGCGGCATGGTGAATGGCGCACTGGATGCGCGGCGCGGCGCGGGCAAGCCAGCCGCCGCGAAGCGCAAGGCCGCGAAGCGGAAGGGGAGCTGAGCCATGTCGACCCGGATCAGCCGCGCCTCGTATGCGGGCATGTATGGCCCGACCACGGGCGACCGCGTGCGCCTCGCCGACACCGAGCTCTTCGTCGAGGTCGAGCGCGACCTCACCGTCCATGGCGAGGAGGTGAAGTTCGGCGGCGGCAAGGTCATCCGCGACGGCATGGGCCAGTCGCAGCGCGGCCGCGCGCAGGGCGCCGTCGACACCGTGATTACCAACGCGCTGATC
>VGDA01000185.1 GCA_016869915.1 Alphaproteobacteria bacterium | reverse complement strand
GACGACGAATTCCGGCGCCTCGTCGAACTGCTCGGCATAGCCGCGCTCGGCTAGCCGGCGCATGTGCCCCTTCACGTCGGCGGCGTGCTGCAACAGGCGCGCGCGCCGCGCCTCCTCATCCTCGGTCTCCGCAGCGTCGAGATAGGCCTCGAGCGGCGCCTTGGCGTCGACCACCACCGTCTTGCCGCCGGGAAGGCGCACGATCATATCGGGCCGCATGCGGCGCTCCGCGCCGATCGTCGACTGCTCGACGAAGTCGCAATGCGCCAGCATGCCGGCCAGCTCCACGACGCGGCGCAGCTGCACCTCGCCCCAGCGCCCGCGCGCCACTGGCGAGCGCAGCGACTGCGCCAGCCGCGCGGTCTCGCTGCGCAGAGTCTCGCTCGCCTGCGCCAGGCGCTCGACCTCGCCGCGGAGCTCGCCGAAGGCGCCCGCGCGCCGCGCCTCGAGTTCGCCGAGGCGCGCGTCCATCTTCTCCAGAGCCTCGCGCACGGGCGCGACCAGCGCCGCCACCGCCTGCTCGCGGCGCTCGAGCTCGCCGCTCGCGCGCTGCTCGCCCTGGGCGAGGCGCTCGCGCGCGAGGTCGAGGAACATCGCGTTGTTCCGCTGCAGCGCCTCGGCGGAGAGCGCGCGGAAGGAATCCCCGAGCCGCGCCTCCGCCTCCTCGCGCGCGCGCAGCCGCTCCGCGGCGACGCGACGCTCCGTCGCGAGGCGCCCGCGCATCGCGAGCCACGCGCCGAGCGCGCCGAGGCCGAGGCCGGTGGCGAGCGCGGCGGCGGCAAGCCCGCCGGGCAGGCCCTCGAGGATGGCGATCGCTTCGAAGAGTTCCATGCCTCAGCCCCGGTGGTAGGGATGGCCCGAGAGGATCGACTGCGCGCGGAAGAGCTGCTCGGCCAGCATCACCCGCGCGAGCATGTGCGGCCAGGTCATCGCGCCGAGCGACAGCCTGAGCCGTGCCGCGCGCAGCACCGACGGGTCGAGCCCGTCCGCGCCGCCGATCGCGAAGGCAACGGGCGAGCCCTCGTCGCGCATCCGGCCGAGCCGCGTGGCGAGGTCCTCGCTCGTGAGCGCGACGCCGCGCGGGTCGAGCGCGATCGCGAAGGCGCCGCGCGGGATGGCGGCGAGCAGCAGCTCGCCCTCGCGCGCCACCAGCTCCGGGCCGGACAGGCGGCGCCGCTCCTCGACCTCGACGAGGTCGAGCGTCCAGCGTCCGGATTTCAGCCGCCCCGCATAGTCGGCGAAGGCCTCGGCGAGCGGGCCGCCGCGCAGCCGGCCGACCGCGGCGATGGTCAGCCGCATCGCGCCCCCGGCTCAGCCGGCGGCAGCGCCGGCCTCCTCGTCGAACTCGGCCTGCCACATCTTCTCGAGCGCGTAGTGGCTGCGCGCGTCGGGCCGGAACAGGTGGACGATCACGTCGCCCGCGTCGACCAGCACCCAGTCGCCCTGCTGGCGCCCCTCGACCGGCACGTGCGCGCGGCCGCGCTCCTTGAGCTTCTCGACGATGTGGTCGGCCATCGCGGCGAGTTGGCGCGAGTTGCTGCCGGAGGCGATCACCATGAAGTCGGCGATCGAGCTCTTCCCGGCGAGCGGGATGCGCACGATGTTCTCCGCCTTGTCGGCGTCGAGCGATGCCTCGATCGCCTTGACGAGCGACCGGACGGCGGCGGGCGGGGCCTTACGCTTGGGACGGGGCGCTATCGGAACCTCCTGGGGATGGCGTGCACTCACGCGCCGGGCCTGTCTCGCGCGGCCATGCTCCGGGCGCGCGCTTCCCGGATCGCGCTGGCGGAAGCCGGGTTGAGGCGGGAATGGAAGAAGACCCAGGTCGGCGGGCTCTTCGACGGGAGGGCGCGGATGCCGGACCCGAGCCTGCGCGCCTTCGAGAAGCGCCGCGCGGCCTTTCCTGCCAGCGCCTTCACAGAGTATCCGGGGCGCGCGAACACGGCAACCGGCACCATCCCGAAGATGTCGGTCCAGCGCGACCAGGCGGGGATCTGGATCAGGTTGTCCGCGCCCATCAGCCAGACGAACCGCGTGCGGCGGAAGCGCGCGCGCAGGACGGAGAGCGTGTCGGCGGTGTAGCGCGTGCCGAGCGCCGCCTCGATCGTGACGATGCGCAGGCGCGGATGCGCGCCGACCACGCGGCGCACCGAGGCCGCGCGCGCCTCGAGCGCGTCCATGTCGTTGCCGGACTTGAGCGGGTTGCCGGGCGAGACCAGGAACCAGATCTCGTCGAGCGCGAGCTTCTTGAGCGCGATCAGCGCGATCTCGAGATGGCCCTCGTGCGCGGGATTGAACGAGCCGCCGAGGAGCCCGATGCTCCGGCGCGGCGCGACGCCCAGCGCATGGGCAGGAAGCGGAGGGCTCACGGCCGCGTCTGCCCGTCCCCGAGGACCAGGTACTTCCAGGTCGTCAGCTGCTCCGGCCCGATCGGGCCACGCGGCGGCAGGCGCCCGGTGGCGATGCCGATCTCGGCGCCGAAGCCGAACTCGCCGCCATCGGCGAACTGCGTCGAGGCGTTGCGCAGCACGATCGCGCTGTCGACGCGGCGGCAGAACGCCTCGGCCGCGGCGTCGTCCTCCGTGACGATCGCGTCGGTGTGGTGCGAGCCGTGGCGGTTCACGTGCTCGATCGCGGCGTCGAGCCCGTCGACCACGCGCACGGAGAGGATCGCGTCGAGGTACTCGGTGCGCCAGTCCTCCTCGGTCGCGGGGATGACGCGCGGATCCATCCGCTGCACCACCTCGTCGCCGCGGATCTCGCAGCCCGCGCGGAACAGGTCGTGGAGGATCGGCGGCAGGTGGGTGAGCGCGACGTCGCGGTCGACCAGCAGCGTCTCTGTCGCGCCGCAGACGGTCGTGCGCCGCATCTTGGCGTTCAGCACGATGCGCCGCGCCATCCCGGCATCCGCCGCGCGATGCACGTAGGTGTGGCAGATGCCGTCGAGATGGGCGAGCACGGGGACCCGCGCCTCCTCCATCACCCGCGCGATCAGCGACTTGCCGCCTCGCGGCACGACGACGTCGACCAGCCCCGACATGGCGAGCAGCCGGCCCACCGCCGCGCGGTCTCGCGTCGGCACCAGCTGGATCGCGTCCACGGGCAGGCCAGAGGCGCGCAGCCCGGCATGCATGCAGCCGACGATGACGCGCGAGCTCTCGAAGCTTTCCGACCCGCCGCGCAGGATCGCGACGCTGCCGGCCTTGAGGCAGATCGCGCCGGCGTCGGCGGTGACGTTGGGCCGCGCCTCGTAGACGATCGCGACCACGCCGATCGGCGCGCGCACGCGGCGGATCTCGAGGCCGTTGGGCCGCGTCCAGGACGCGTCGAGCGCGCCGACGGGATCGGGCAGCGCGGCCACGGCCTCCAGCCCCTGCGCGATCGCCTCGACCCGCGCCTCGTCGAGGCGCGAGCGATCGGCCATCGCCGCGGAGAGCGAGGCGGCACGGCAGGCCTCCATGTCGAGGGCGTTGGCAGCGAGCAACTCGGCCATGCGCCCGCGCAGCACCGTCGCCGCGGCGCCGAGCGCGAGGCGCTTGGCCGCGGGCGTCGCGTCGGCGATGGGGGTCGCGGCGGCGCGCGCGCGGCGGCCTATCGCGTCCATCGTGGCGGCGAGCGCCTCGGGTCCGGGGGTCACGGGCTCATCACCAGGTCGTCGCGGTGGATGATCTCATCGCGCCCACGATAGCCGAGCGCGGCGGCGATTTCAGCCGAGCGCCTGCCGGCGATCCGCGCCATCTCGGCGGCGCCGTAGGCGGACAGGCCGCGCGCGATCTCGCGGCCGTCGGGGCCGACCACGCGCACCAGGTCGCCGCGCTCGAAGCTGCCCTCGACGCGCGTCACGCCCGCGGGCAGCAGGCTCTTGCCGCGGCCGAGCGCCGCGACGGCGCCGGCATCGATGCCGATCGTGCCCGCCGGCGCGACATGGCCCGCGATCCAGCGCTTGCGCGCCGAAAGCGGCGTCGCGCTGGGCAGGAACCAGGTCGCGGGCGCGCCCTCGTCGAGCGCCTGCAGCGGGCGCGGCCTCTTGCCGAAGGCGATGGCCATGCGGCACCCCGCGGCCAGCGCGATCTTCGCGGCCGCGAGCTTCGTGACCATGCCGCCGGAGGAATAGCCGGTGGCCGCCTCGCCGCCCATCGCCTCGATCTCGGCCGTCACCTCGGTTACCACGGGGATGCGCGCGGCGTCGGCCTGCCTGCGCGGGTCGGCCGTGTAGAGCCCGTCGATGTCGGAGAGCAGCACGAGCGTGTCGGCGGAGACCATCTGCGCGACGCGCGCGGCGAGGCGGTCGTTGTCGCCGAAGCGGATCTCCTCGGTGGCGACGCTGTCGTTCTCGTTGATGACCGGCACCGCGTCGAGGCGCAGCAGCTGCGCGATCGTGGCGCGCGCGTTGAGGTGCCGGCGCCGCGCCTCGGTGTCGTCGGGCGTCAGCAGGATCTGCGCGACCGTGATGCCGTGCCGCGCCAGCGCCTCCTGCCAGGCATGGGCGAGGCGGATCTGGCCGGTCGCGGCCGCGGCCTGCTTCTCCTCGAGGCGCAGCGTGCGCTTCACGAGGCCCAGGTGGCGGCGCCCGACCGCGATCGCGCCGGAGGACACGACCAGCACCTCGGCGCCGCGCGCGCGCAGCATCGCGACGTCGTCGGCGAGGCCATCGAGCCACTTGCGGCGGATGCCGCCGCTCTCGTCGTCGACCAGCAGCGCGGAGCCGATCTTCACCACCACGCGCCGCGCCTCGCGCAGCAGCCGCGCGGGGTCGGGCTGGCCGCGCCCGCTCACGCCTCGCGCTCCTCGTCCCATCGCGGCGGCGGCGCGGCGCGGCGCGCGCGGGCATGCTCCATCAGCGCGCGCAGCAGGTCGCGCACGCCCTCGCCCGTCACGCCGGACAGCACCATGACCCTGGAGCCGGGCGCGCGGCGCCGCGCCGCGCGCGCCAGCGCCGCCTTCTTCTTCTTCAGGTCCGCGGCATCGACCGCGTCGCACTTGTTGAGGCCGACGATCTCCGGCTTGGCGGGCAGGCCGGCGCCATAGGCGTCGAGCTCGTCGCGGATCGTGCGATAGGCGCCGAGGACGTCGTCCTGCGTGGCGTCGACGAGGTGGAGGATCGCGCCGCAGCGCTCGACATGGCCAAGGAAGCGGTGGCCGAGGCCGCGCCCCTCCGCCGCGCCCTCGATCAGCCCGGGCAGGTCGGCGAGCACGAACTCGTCGTCGTCGACGCGCACGACGCCCAGCTGCGGCTTCAGCGTGGTGAAGGGATAGTCGGCGATCTTCGGCCGGGCCGAGCTTGTCGCCGCGAGGAAGGTCGACTTGCCGGCGTTGGGAAGCCCCACCAGCCCGATGTCGGCGATCAGCTTGAGGCGCAGCCAGACCCAGCGCTCGTCGCCGGGCCAGCCCGCGTCGGCGCGGCGCGGCGCCTGGTTGGTTGAGGACTTGTAGTGGGCGTTGCCGAAGCCGCCATCGCCGCCGCGGCACAGCACGACGCGCTGGCCCGGCTCGACCATGTCGGCGATCAGCGTCTCGTTGTCCTCGGCCAGCACCTGCGTGCCGATCGGCACCTTGAGGACGATCGCCTCGCCGGCGCGGCCGCTCTTGTTGCGGCCCTCGCCGTGATGGCCCTTCTCGGCGCGGAAATGCTGCTGGTAGCGATAGTCGATCAGCGTGTTGAGGTTGGCCATCGCCTCGACGACGATGTCGCCGCCGCGGCCGCCATCGCCGCCGTCAGGCCCGCCATACTCGATGAACTTCTCGCGACGGAAGCCGACGCAGCCGGCGCCGCCGTCGCCCGCCTTCGCGTAGATCTTGCACTGGTCGAGGAATTTCATGGCGGGGATCGCGTCGCTGCCGGGCGGGGGCGCCGGCGCGGGCCTGGCGCCGGGCGGGGCCCGAAAAGGAAACGGGGGAACGGCGCGGGCCGTTCCCCCGGTCTCGTGCCGCGCGCGGCCGGGTCGTCCGCTACTCCGCGGCCGCCGGCATCGGCTGGATGGAGACGAACATGCGGTTGTCAGCGCGGCGGCCGAACTTCACCGTGCCATCGACCAGCGCGAAGAGCGTGTGGTCGCGGCCCATGCCGACATTCGTGCCCGCGCGATAGACGGTGCCGCGCTGGCGGATGATGATGCTGCCGGCGCTGACGGCCTCGCCGCCATACGCCTTGACGCCGAGGCGCCTGCCGTCCGAGTCGCGGCCGTTGCGCGACGAACCGCCGGCCTTCTTCTGTGCCATGGCCTGTCTCCGTTCCTTCTACCGGCGCCCGATCAGGCCGCCACGATGTCCGAGATGCGCACGACGGTCTGAGACTGGCGATGACCGTTCTTGCGGCGGGAGTTCTTGCGGCGGCGCTTCTTGAACACCACCACCTTCTCGCCGCGCTGCTGCGCGAGCACGGTGCCCTTGACGCGGGCGCCCGCGACGGCCGGGGAACCGACCTTGGCGGCGCCGGCGCCGCCGACCATCAGCACGTCCGTGAACTCCACGGTGCCGCCGGCCTCGCCCGCGAGCTTCTCGACGACGATCACGTCGTCCTTGGCGACCTTGTACTGCTTGCCGCCGGTCTTGATCACTGCGTACATGGAAGGAGCCTTCCGGAGTCAAACGCTAAAGCGCCGCTTGGACCGGTGTCCGGCCCAGCGGCGAATGGACCGCGGATAATCTTCACCACCCCCCTGCCTGTCAAGCGCCGAAAGCCGCCTTTCCCCTTCCCCCCGCGCCACCCGTCCATGCCACCCTGCCGCGGACAGGTCACCCAGGCACCAGCAAGGCAGGCATCCATGGCCAAGGCAGCTTCACGCATCCCGGCAGGCATCGCGAAGGCGATCGGCTTCTACGCCCGGGGGTTGCGGGACAGCAGCGTCGCGTCCCTGCGCCAGGCCTTCCGGCCCCAGGCGATCGTCTGCGGCTATATCGGCGAGGAGGGCTTCGTGAAGCCCGTCGACTTCCTCTACCAGTATGTGTGCGAGCAGAAGGCGGCGGTCCGCAAGGACCCGCCCCCGGCCCCGGAGGTGCGCTCGGTCGCCCTGCATGGCCGCACCGCGACGGTGA
>VGDA01000184.1 GCA_016869915.1 Alphaproteobacteria bacterium | reverse complement strand
GCGGCGGCTCCGCGATCGACGCCGCGATCGCCACCGCGTCCTGCCTCGCTGCGCTCGAGCCGTGGAACTCCGGCCTCGGCGGCATCGGCTTCATGATGGTGCACGACGCGAAGACGGGCCGCACGCAGGTGATCGACTGCGGTCCCGTCGCCTCGCGCAACCTCGACCCGTCGCGCTATCCGCTCACGGGCGCGCAGGCCGCCGACCTCTTCGGCTGGCCGGGCGTTGCAGAGGACCGCAACGTCCACGGCCCGCTGTCCATGGTGGTGCCCTCGATCGTCGAGGGCTGGCGACTCGCCCATGCCAACTGGGGCACGCGCCCCTGGGCCGAGCTGTTCGAGGCCGCGATCGGCCACGCCAGGGCGGGGCTGCCCGCCGACTGGTGGACGACGCTGAAGATCGCCGGCGAGGCCTCGGTCCTGCGCCGCTACCCGAGCTCGGCCGCGATCTACCTGCCCGACGGGCTCCCAGCCGTCACCAGCATCGCCGGCCCGGTGAAGCGCCAGGTGATCGCCGGCCTCGCCGGAACGCTCGAGCGCCTCGCCGCCGCCGGCCCGCGCGACTTCTACGAGGGCGAGCTCGCGCGCAGGCTGCTCGAGGACTTCCGCGCCGTCGGCGCGCCGATCGACGCCGGGGACCTCGAGGCGTGCAAGGCGGTCCTGCGCGACCCGATCGACGTGTCGTGGAACGGCGCGCAGGTCGCGCTCGCCAGCGGCCTGACCGCCGGCCCGACCTTCAAGCGCGTGCTCGAGAACCTGCCCGCGGGCGGCGTCGAGAAGGGGCCGGGCGCGGCCGCGTTCCTCGCCTATGCCGACGCGCTGCGCCGCGCCTACGCCGAGCGCCTCGAGAAGATGGGCGACGAGAGCAAGGGCGCGACCCACACCACGCATCTCTGCGCGGTCGACCGCCACGGCAACATGATCGCCATCACGCAGACGCTGCTGTCGCTCTTCGGCAGCCGCCTCGTCCTCCCGGAGACGGGCGTGCTCGTGAACAACGGCCTGATGTGGTTCGACCCGCGTCCCGGCCGGCCGAACTCCATGGCGCCGGGCAAGCGCCCGCTCACCAACATGTGCCCGGTGATCGCCAGGCGCGACGGCAAGGCCTGGTTCGCCACCGGCGCCTCGGGCGGGCGCAAGATCCTGCCCGCCGTGTTCCAGATGTGCTCCTTCCTGGTCGACCACGGGCTCGACCTGGAGGCTGCGGCGCATCATCCGCGCATCGACGTCTCGGACCCGGACATGGTGACGATGGACCCCCGCCTCGCGCCCGAGGTGCAGGCCGCCCTCGCCGCGAGGTTCCCGACGCGCAGCATCGAGCACACCGCCTATCCCGGCGGCTATGCCTGCCCACAGGTCGTGCTGCAGGACGGCGACACGCGCATGGGCATCGGCGACGTGATGAGCCCGTGGTCCGCGGGTGTCAGCGAGGACGAGGTCTGACGCGCGAGCCCCCGCGCCGTCCGCTCAGCGCGGCGGCGCGGGCTCCGGCGTCTCGCGCCCGCAGAGCCGGTCGGCCTCGCGGGTCACCGCCGTGAGCGCCGCCTCGACCTCCAGGCGCAGCGCCTCGAGCGTCGCCTCGTCCGTCTCGCGCGGCATGACGATCGGCCTGCCGACGACATAGACGCCGCGACCGAATGGCAGCGGCAGCAGCAGCCCGTCCCAGCTGCCCAGCGTCCTTCCGCGCGTGGTCGAGAACGCGACGGGCAGGACCGGCGCGCCGGCCATGCGGGCCATCATCAGGACGCCCGGCTGGGCGCGCATGCGCGGCCCGCGCGGCCCGTCCGGCGTGATCGCCGCCCACCTGCCGCCGCGCAGCCAGGAGATCATGCGGCGCAGCCCCTCCGAGCCGCCACGGCGCGACGAGCCGTCGACCACCTCGAGGCCGAGGCGACGCATCGTCGCGGCGCTGATGCGGCCGTCGCGATGGGTCGAGCTCAGCACCGCGACCGGCCGGCCATGGTCGAGGCAGCGCCACAGGCCGACCATCGCGCCGAGACGGCCGTGCCAGAACGCGACGACGACGATCGAGGCGGGGTCGGCGAACCGGGCCTCGATGTGCTCGCGCCCCTCGATGCGCCAAGACGTGGTGGCGAGCACCAGGCGGACATAGGCGGCGACGAGGGCTGAGACGATCGCGGTACCGGCCGCCGAGGCGAGGAAGCGCTTGAGCAAGGCCCGGTCCCCGCGATGCGTCAGCGCGCCGGGTCGATCGGCGCGAGGCGGCCGCGGCGCGCCTCGAGCACCTCGGCCGCGTCGAGCAGCAGGTCCTCGCGGAACCTGCCGGCGACGAGCTGGACGCCGGCGGGCACGCGCGCCTCCACGCCGGTCGGGCAAGAGATCCCAGGAAGGCCGAGGAGGTTGAACGCGTACTGCCAGCGCTGGACGTGCATGATGCCCTCCATCGTCGGCACGCCGCCCTGGTCGGAGCCCGGCGGCATCGGCGGCACGTCGGAGACGGGGCAGAGCACGAGCGGCCAGCGCGCGAGGAACGTCGTCCATTCGCGCAGCAGCCAGGTGCGCCGCGCGAGCGCCTTCAGGTAGGCGGCGTAGTCGAGCGCGGGCACCAGGCCCGTCGTCGCGCGCACGACGTTGCGCACGCCCTCGTCGCCATGCTGCTCGATGTCGCCCTGCGCGAGCAGGCGCCACTCGTTGCCGACCAGAGCGCGCCAGTTCTCCGCCGCCGCGTCGACCGAGGGCGCGTCGGCCGCCGCGTCGACGACGTAGCCGGCCTCCTCGAGCCAGGACTGCGCGCGATCGAGCGCGGCCACGACCTGCGGCGCGGCGCCCGGCGTCGCGAGGCGCGCGACGCGGATTGGCCGCGCGGGCGACGGGCCGCATTGGGGCGCCGGCACCCACCAGGGATCGCGCGCGTCGCCCGCGGCCATCGCCCAGAGGCCGGCGCGCAGGTCGTCGACGCCGCGCGCGAGCGGCCCCTGGACCGACATCAGCTGCCCGGTGAGCGGCCTCTCCTCCGCGAGCGCGGGGCGGAAGGCCGGCACCCGCCCGAAGCTCGGCTTGATGCCGAACACGCCGGTGCAGTAGGCGGGGTAGCGGATCGAGCCGCCATAGTCGTTGCCGTGGCTCAGCGCCGAGATGCCCGCAGCCACCGCCGCGGAGGCGCCGCCCGAGGAGCCGCCGGGCGTGACGTGGCGGCCCCAGGGGTTGAAGGTCTCGCCATGGAGCTCGTTCTCGGTGAACCAGCGATAGGAGAAGGCCGGCGTGTTGGTCCGGCCAGCGACGATCGCGCCGGCGGCGCGCCAGTTCGCGACGACCGGCGAGTCGCCGGGCGCGATCGCGTCGCGGAACGCGACGACGCCGTTGGTCGTCGGTCGCCCGGCCATGTCGACGTTGATCTTGATCGTCACCGGGACACCATGCAGCGGCCCGGTGGCCTCGCCGCGGCGCACCGCGGCGTCCGCCGCGTCGGCCGCGCGCAGCGCCTCGTCGTCCATGCGATCGACGACCGCGTTGATCGCCGGGTTCGCGGCGTCGATGCGCGCGAGATGCGCCTCGACCACCTCGCAGCTCGAGACGCGCCGCGTGCGGATCGCGGCCGCGAGTTGGACGGCGTCCCAGCGCCAGAGCTCGTTCGGTTCCATGTGCCGCCCCCAGGATCCCTGCACCGCCGTCACGCCGCGGCCCGCCAATCGCGCATCGGCGCGTCGAGCTGGCCGCGGCGCAGCGCCCGGCCCGGCCGCGCGCCGGTCGGCGCGCCATCGCGCCAGACCACGCGGCCGTTGACGACCACCGTCTCGACGCCGGCGGCCGGCTTCTTGGGCGCCTCGAAGCTCGCGCGATCGACGATCGAGGACGGATCGATGACCACGAGGTCGGCGAAGGCGCCGGGCCTAACCTCGCCGCGGTCGCGCAGGCCGAAGCGCGCGGCGGTCAGCCCGGTCATGCGGCGCACCGCCTCCTCCAGCGGGAAGAGCGCGAGCTCGCGGCTGTAGTGGCCGAGCACGCGCGGGAAGCTGCCCCAGAGCCTGGGATGCGGATGCGCGTCGTGCGGCAGGCCGTCCGAGCCGATCATCGCCTCGGGATGGCGCAGGATGCGCTGCACGTCGGCCTCGTCCATCAGGAAGTACACGGCGCCTGCCGGCAGCAGGCGGCCGACCGCCTCCTCCGGCGAGACGCCCCACTCGCGCGCGATCTCCGCGAGGTCGCGCCCCGAGACGCCGTCGACGCTGCGCGACCAGGTGACGAGGGTCTTCGAGGAGACGCGCACGCGCTCGGCGCTCAGCACCGTGGAGGCCGCGACATAGGGGTAGACGTCGAAGCCGAGAGGCTGGGAGCGACGCGCCTCGTCGATCAGCGCCAGCGTCTCCACCGTGCGGCCGTGGTTGGCGATGCCCGCGACCTTGTGGTGGGACAGGATGACGGGAAGCCCGGCCTCGCGGCCGATGCGCATCGATTCGCGGATCGCCTCGACGACGCGCTCGCCCTCGTCGCGCATGTGGGTCGCGTAGAGCGTGCCGTGGCGCGCGGCGACGCGGGCGAGCTCGATCACCTCCTCAGTCGGCGCGTGGCGCGCCGGCGGGTAGAACAGCCCCGTCGACAGCCCGATCGCGCCCGCGGCCAGCCCCTCGTCGAGGCGGCGCTTCATGCCCTCGACCTCGGCCGGCGTCGCGGCGCGGTCGAAGCGGTCCATCTCGCCGGCGCGCAGGGTCGAGTGGCCGACCATGGCGACGACGTTGGTCGCCGGCGGCGCGGCGTCGAGCGCGGACATGTAGTCGGCGAAGCGCGCGAAGCGGTAGTCGGCGCGGTCCCCGATCAGGTCGAGCGGCGGCGGCGGCGGGCCGTCGAGGCGCAGCGGCGCGAGGCTGACGCCACAATTCCCGGCGACGACCGTGGTCACGCCCTGGCTGACCTTCATCGCCATGTCCGGCGTCGCGAAGACGATGTTGTCGTCGTGGGTGTGGGCGTCGATGAAGCCCGGCGCCACGCAGCGCCCGGTCGCGTCGATCCTCGCCCCGGCGCGCGCCGTGGAGAGGTCGCCCAGCGCGGCGATGCGGTCGTCCCGGATCCCGATGTCGGCGCGCCGGCGCGGCGCGCCCGTGCCGTCCACGACATCCGCCCCGGAGATCACCGTGTCGAAGCCTTCCATGCCCTGCCGTCCCCCGCATCCACGACCGGCCCGGCGCCGGATGCGAGGTCCATAGCACGGTGGCCCGGCACCGATTGTCACCAAAACTTAGCTCGATCCAACGATGATTTCGACTATCATCGAATAATGGAATCCTTGCAGGCAAGCTCTGCCTTCGCGGCACTGGGGCAGGCGACTCGCCTCGACATCGTCGGCGCGCTCGCGGCCGCCGGCGCCGAAGGCCTGACGGCAGGCGAGATCGCGCATCGGCTCGCGATCCCGCCCTCGACGCTCTCCTTCCACCTGCGCGCGCTCGACCAGGTCGGCCTGATCGATGTCCGCCGCCAGGGCCGCAGCCTCATCCACGTCGCCCGCGCAGGCGCGCTGCGGGAACTCGCCGCCTACCTGACCCGCGACGTCGGCCGCGGCGATGCGCAGGCGGGCGCCGATGGCAGTCGCGCGACGCCGTTCAACGTGCTGTTCCTCTGCACCCGCAACTCCGCGCGCTCGATCATCGCCGAGGCTCTGCTCGCGCGCATCGGCGATGGCAGGTTCGTGGCGCATTCCGCGGGGACGGAGCCCGCGCCCGAGGGACCGATGCCGGAGATCCTCGCGCAGTTGCGTGCCCTCGGACACGACGTCTCCCGGCTTCGCTCCAAGCACTGGACCGAATTCTCCGGTCCCGACGCACCGAGGATGGATTTCGTCGTCACGCTCTGCGACGTCGTCTCCGGCCAGTCCTGCCCGGATTTCGCCGGCCTGCGCGCGACCGCCGCATGGCCGCTGCCCGACCCCGCGAAGTTCTCCGGGTCGGCGGCGGAGCGCGCGACGCTCCTGAACGAACTGCATGCGGGCCTGCGCCGCAGGCTCGAGATATTCGTGTCGCTGCCCCTCGCCACCCTGGACGCGATGTCGCTTGCGCGGCGCCTCGATGAACTCGCCGACCCGCACGCGGTCGCGCGGCACATGGAGAAGGGCCGATGAGGGTCGGCATCAACGGCATGGGCCGCATCGGGCGTCTTGCGCTGCGCGCGGCGATGGGGGGCGCGGCGCGCCCGGCCGACGACCCGCGGCGCGCCAACCGGCTCGAGGTGGTGCATGTCAACGAGGCGAAGGGCGGGAGCGAGGCCTGCGCGCATCTCCTCGCCTTCGACAGCACGCAGGGCCCCTGGCGCGATTCGGGTGCCATGGCCGATGGCGAGGACGCGATCGTCGTCGGCGGCCGCAGGATCGGCTTCTCCGCCCACGCGCGGCCCGAGGACATCCCCTGGGGCGACGCCGGCGTCGACGTCGTCCTCGAATGCACGGGCCGCTTCCTCTCGCCCGAGACGCTGCGCGGGCATCTCGCGCGCGGCGCGCAGCGGGTCGTGGTCTCGGCCCCGGTGCGCCACGCCGCCGCGCTCAACGTGGTGGTCGGCGTCAACGACCACCTCCTCGACCCGGCGCGCCACGAGATCGTGACCGCCGCCTCCTGCACGACCAACTGCCTCGCGCCGGTCGTGAAGGTGGTCCACGAGGCTCTGGGGATCCGCCACGGGCAGATCACGACGATCCATGCGCCGACCAACACGAACGTGGTCGTGGACGCGCCGCATCGCGACCTGCGGCGCGCGCGCAGCGCGCTGCTGTCGCTGCAGCCCACGACGACCGGCAGCGCCACCGCGATCGGGCTCATCTATCCCGAGCTCAGGGGCAGGCTCGACGGCCACGCGGTCCGCGCGCCGATCCTCAACGCCAGCCTGACGGACTGCGTGTTCGAGCTCGAGCGCGCGACGACCGCCGCCGAGGCCAACGCGCTCTTCGCCGCCGCGGCCGCCGGGCCGCTCGCCGGGATCCTCGCCCTGGAGGCGCGGCCGCTCGTCTCCATCGACCTCGCGGGCGACACGCGCAGCGCGATCGTCGACGCCGCGTCGACGCTCGTCACGGACCGCACGCTCCTCAAGGTCTATGCCTGGTACGACAACGAGATGGCCTATGCC
>VGDA01000183.1 GCA_016869915.1 Alphaproteobacteria bacterium | reverse complement strand
CTTCATGGGGGCCGACGCCGCTGGCTGATCAGCGTTCGTGGAACGCGCCGGCCAGCGAGGCGTAGATCGGCGTCAGCAGGTACTCGAGGACGGAGCGGCTGCCCAGCCTGATGTCCGCCTGCAGCACCATGCCGGGCAGGAGCGGATTGCGCTCGGGCGCGTCGCCGACGCCCGGCTTCTCGAAGGTCACGAAGCCCCGGTAGAAGACCTGGCCGTCGCCCTCCTGGAACGTGCTCGCGGAGATGCCGCTCAGCGTGCCGGCGACGACCCCGTAGCGCGCGAAGTCGTAGGTCGAGACCTTCGCCGTCACGTCCTGGCCGACGCGCACGTGGCCGATGTCGCGCGGCGAGATCTTCACCTCGGCGATAAGCCCGTCGTCGATCGGCACCACCTCGGTGACCTGCGCGCCCGGCGGCACGACGCCGCCGATCGTGCGGAAGCGGAGGTCCTTGACGACGCCGCGCACCGGCGAGCGGATCTCGAGCCGGGCGACGCGGTCGGCCGCGCGCGCGATGCCCTCGCGTACCTGCGCGAGCTCGGCCGACAGCCTGCCCATCTCGGCGAGCGAGTCGCTCGCGAGCCGGGCCTCGGTCTCGACAAGCCTCGCCTCGGCCTCGGCGATCGCCTCCTCGGCGCGACGCATGTTCGTCACGGCCTGTGCCACCTCGCCCCGCAGCCGCACGGATTCGCGCTCGGTCTCCAGGTAGAGCAGGCGCGAGACCAGCCCCGCCTTCAGGAGCTTCAGGCGCATCTCGAGCGTCTCGCCGATGATCTCGGCCTGGCGCACGAGCGCCGCGTGCTGGGCCTTGAGCGTCGCGAGCTCGGCGCGGCGCGTGGCCACCTGGCGCTCGAGCACCTCGCGCTGCGTCTCGCGGGCGCGGATCTGGGTCTGCAGCACGGCCTCCTGGTCGATGACCAGCTGCGGCGCGCCCGAAAGCTGCGCCGGCCTGCGCTCGGCGAAGGCGCGCAGTCGCTCGACCTGGAGCGCGAGCCCGCTCTCCCGCGCGCGCAGCTGGTCGAGCTCGGCCTGCATGCCCGTGGGGTCAAGCCGGAGGATGACCTCGTTGCGCTCGACCAGCTTGCCCTCGGGCACGCGGATCTCGCGCACGATGCCGCCCTCGAGGTGCTGGATCGACTGCACCATCGACACGGGGACGACCTGGCCGGTCGCCATCGCGACCTTCTCGACCTGCGTCATGCTCGACCAGAGCGTCACCATGGCGAAGAGCGTGACGCCGACGAGGATGGTGAGCATGGCGCCGCGCGGCGGCTTGCCCTCCTCGAGCGCGATCGCCTGCGACAGGAAGCGCATCTGGCCGCGCGGCGGCGGGCCGCGCCGTCCGCGGCGCTGCGGTGCATGGACTGCCGTGCTCATCGTCCGCTTCCCTTCATCATCACCCCCAGGAACTCCGCCGCCGGCATCTCGCGCGCCACGCGCCCTTCCTGGAGGACCACCACGCGATCGCAGAGCCGCATGTGGCTCGGGCGATGCGTCACCATCACGACCGTCCGGCTGCCGCGCAGGCGCGGCAGGAGCGCGCGCAGCGCGGCGTCGCCGCGCTCGTCGAAGGACTGGCCCGGCTCGTCGAGCAGGAGGACCGGCGCGCGCGAAAGCAGGGCGCGCGCGAGGGCGAGGCGCTGCAGCAGGCCCGTCGGGAGCTTGGCCGTGCGCTGGTCGCCCAGCTTGGTGTCGAGGCCGTTGCGCAGCGCCATCACCTCGTCGAGGGCGCCCGCGTCGGACAGCGCCGCGCGCATCGACTCGTCCGACGCGAGCGGGTCGGCGAGGCGCAGGTTCTGCTCGATCGTCCCGTGGAAGAAATGGCAGGCCTGCGGCAGGTAGGAGACGGCGCCCTGCAGGTCGCCGGGCGCGAGCTGGCGGATGTCGACACCGTCGATGGTCACGGCACCGGACTGCGGCTGGTAGGCGCCGGCGAGGATGCGCAGCAGCGTCGACTTGCCCGAGCCGCTTGCGCCCACGATCGCGACGACCTCGCCGGCCTTCGCCGAGAAGTCGGTCGCCATGATCGCGGGATCGCCCTCGGCCCGGTAGCGATGGCTGACGCGCGACGCGCGCAGGTCGCCGCGGAACCGGCGCCCGGCCAGGGAAGGCTGGCGCGGCTGCGCCGGCGCGCGCGCCGGCTTCAGGCGCATCAGCGCATCGACGTGGGAGAGGGTGCGCAGCACCTGCTCCGCCCGCGGCAGCAGCACCAGCATCGCCTGCAGGGGCGAGGTGACGCGCCAGAGTATGGCCATCGTCGCCACCAGCGCGCCGATCGTCATCGACCCCGCGAGGACGCGGCCGATCCCGAGGGCGAGGCACGCGACGGCGGCGGCGAGCACGACGAGCTGGCTCGTGGTCTGCAGCAGCAGCGACAGGCGCTGGGAGCGGTCGCCGAGCGCGGCCGCCTCCGCCGAGACGTTGCGGTAGCGCCCGAGCCAGACGCCCTCGGCGCCCGCGTGGCGGATCGCGGCCATGCCGCCGAGCATCTCCACGAGGAAGGACTGGCGCTGCGCGCGGGCGCGCGAAGCGGCGGCGATCGCGCGGTTCACCGGACCGAGCGCGAGCCATCCGGCCAGGACGAAGACCAGCAGCACGGCGAGCGGCACGAGCGCGAGCGGGCCAGCCACCCAGGCCAGCGCCACGATCGCGATCACCACGAACGGGATCTCGAGGAGCAGCTGCGCCAGGGGACCGGTGAAGAACTCGCGGATCCCCTCGAACTCGCGCAGCCGCGCGACCTGGACACCCACGGCGACGTTCTCCGTCATCGAGAGCGGCAGCGCGAGCAGCTGGCGCAGCGTCGCCGCGCCGACCAGGCGGTCGATCCGGGCGGCGACATAGGCGACCGCCCTGGCGCGCAGCGCGCGCAGCGCGGCGTCGCAGGCGAACAGCGCGAGGAGTCCGGCGCAGAGATGGAGGAGGAAGTCGGTCGCGCGGGTCGCGATGACCTTGTCGTAGACCAGGATCGCCGCGAGCGAGCCGGCGAGCGTGACCGCGTCGACCAGCAGCGTGGTCGCCGCGAGCTGCCAGAACAGCGGGCGGAAGCGCGCGGCGAGCGCGCGCATGAAGCGCGGCTCGTCCGCCGGGACTTCGGCGCGCAGGCGCGGCGCCACGATGTAGGCCGTGCCACGCAGGGCGCCGACGCCGATCTCCGCCGCCTCGCCGGACCCCGGCGAGAGCACGAGCGCGCGGTTGCCGCGCGGCTCGACGACGACCATCGGCCGGCCGTCGCGCGACACGAAGAGGCAGGGCGCGAGGCCGGGATCTAGCTCGGAGAGCCTGATCTCGAGCGGCATCGTCGGGAAGCCGAGATCGGCGAGCACGCCACGCAGCTCGACGAGGTCGAGGTCCTGCGCGAGATGGGGGAGCGCCTCGCTCACCCGCCTGCGCCCGCCCTTGAAGCCGAGCGCGTCGAGGAACGGGACGAGGCACGCCGCGAAGGGCGAGACGGAGCTCATGTCCCCCACCCCGTCCCGGCGCAGCGCCTCGGCCAGCGGCTCCGCGAGCCGCATCGCGGAAGGACCGGTCCCGGCGATCTCCACCCTGCCCGCGCTCATGCCGCACTCCCCGCGCCGCGATGCGCGCCAGGCGCCGGATCCCAGGGGGCGAGCACGCCGCCATCGAGGCGGAAGCTGCGGTCGGCGAGCGCCAGGAGCGAGGGCCTGTAGGTGACCATGACCACCGTCACGCTGCCCTTGAGCCGGCGCAGCATCTGCTGCAGGCGCGTGTCGCTCTCCTGGTCGAAGGCCATGTTGGCCTCGTCGAAGAGCACGATGCGTGGACGGGTGACCAGGGCACGCACGAGCGAGATGGCCTGGCGTATGCCGGCGGGCAGCTGGTCGTGGGTGGAGGAATCGATCCGGGTCTCGTAGCCGCCGGGCAGGCGCGACACGAAGCCGTCGATCCCGAGCTCGGCTGCCAGGCGCAACGCCTCCTCGGCGTGCTCGGGCCCGCGGAACATCGTCAGGTTCTCGAGGATGGTGCCCTCGAACAGCGTGGAGACCTGCGGCAGGTAGTTGACCGCCGTGGAGAAGCTCGCCCGGTCGACGCCCGCCAGCGGCTGGCCGTCGATGAGGACGCGGCCATGGTCGGGGACCAGGGCGCCGCAGGCCAGCTGCAGCAGCGTCGACTTGCCCGAGCCGTTGCCGCCGGCGATGCCGACCAGCTCGCCCGGCGCGACGTCGAGCGTGACGCCGCGGACCACCGGGCTGCGGACGTCGTAGGCGAAGTGCACGTCCTCGAGCGTGAGGCACCCCTCGGCGACGGCGAGCGCGTCGCCGCCATAGCCGGTCTCGAGCGGCGTCTCGAACAGCGCCTCGAGGCGCTCGTGGGCGACGCGTATCGCCTGCAGATGGGTCCAGATCCCGACGGCGCGGATCAGGGGCTGCAGGGCACGGCCGGCGAGCATCGTGCATGCGGCGAGGCCACCGATGGTGAGGTCCTCCGAGAGCACGAGCAGGCTGCCACCCGCGGCCACCGCGAAGGACGTGACCTGCATGAACCCGGCGCCGATGCCCTGCGCGACGCCGCTCAGGAGCGAGGTGCGGAAGACGGTGCGCGACACCGCGTCCATGAGCCGCTCGTAGCGGCGCATCATCAGCGCCTCCATCCCGAGGGCCTTGGCCGTGTGGATCCCCGCGAGCAGCTCGATGATGAAGTTCATCCTGCGGTCGTCGATCGCCGCCCGCTCGGAGAGGGCGGCGCGCAGGCGCCTTCCAGCGACGAAGGCGCAGGCACCGAACAGCAGCAGCGCGAGCAGCGGCACGGCGACGAGGGGGCCGGCGATGAGGTGGACGAGCAGGAGGAAGAGCAGCGCGAAGGGAAGATCCACGAACACGACGGGCCCGTGGTTCGCGTAGAAGTCGCGCAACTGGTCGACCGCCGCGAGCCGGTCGAGGCTGACGCCCACGGGCGCCATGTCGGTGATCGACTGGTCGGCATGGAGGAGGCGCTCGACCGCCGCGTTGCCGACGCGGAACTCGTAGCGCGCGCCGGCCCATCCGGCGATCGCGGCGCGCGCGGTGCGCAGCAGCGCATCGAGCGCGAAGGCGAGGCCGAGGCCGACGACAAGAAGCGCGAGCGTGTCCACCGACTGGTTGGGGATGACGCGGTCGTAGACCTGCAGCAGCACGACGGGAAGCGCGAGGGAGAGCAGGTTTATGACGATGGTCGCCGACAGCACCGGCGGCGACAGGATGAGGCGCAAGCCTTCGCGCGCGGGCCTGTCGACGGGCCGACGACCGCGCGCGCGCCGACGCGACATGACGCGCGACGCCGTCACGATGCGAGCCCCGCCGCGGTCGCCATGCGACCGCCGGACGCCGGGATCCTATGCCGGTCCATCGACCACAGGGTCCACGAACGCACTTGATATTTGGTTAACGAGACGCCGATCCGACAGAAAACAAGGCGGATTCGGGCCGTGGCTGCCTCGCGATCCAGCTATCCCGGGCAGCGCTTCCAGGCCTGAAAGCTCCGGCCATCGGCGACGCGGCCGTCGAGGACGACGCCCGCGGAGGCGAGTTCGCCATCCTTGACCATGCGCCATCGCAGTTCCTGCCGGGGTGTCCCTTCCATGCGCACGACGATCACGTCGCCGTCGCGCTCGTAGCCGGGCTTCCGCCAGCCGCCGAGCGGATTGTTGCCGACCAGCAGTCCCGCGCGCTCGGCCGAGAACGACCACACGTAGCGATTGTCCTGACAATCGCCCGGATCGACCGCCCAGCGACCGGCAAGCGCCTCCGACGGGCCTGGCTCCGCCGCCTGCTGCGCCGCCACCGCCGATGTCCCCGCGACGAAGGCGAGGATCAGCAGGACGGTGGACGCCGGGCGCCGGGGATCGGCTATCCTGCCCGCCTGTTCATCCATGGCGCGGACCGCGTTCCGCCCCGGTTCCCGCATGCACCCCGCCCGCTCCATCGCCGCAGCCCTCCTCGCCTTCACGCTGGCCGCGCCGGTGGGCGCGGTCGAGAACCAGCAGCCGACGCCACTGCCGGACGTGGCGCTGGCCGACGCGGCGCGCGCTCGTCCCTTCCCGCAGGTCTTCGGCGCCAGCGAGACGGCCGGCAGCAGCCTTGCCGCCTTCCGGCGCTGGGGCGGCGTGCTCGAGCGCAGCATCCACGAGTGGATCGGCTACGGCGACCCCTGCTCCGCCAGGCTGGCCGGGAAATGCACGACCGGCGAATGGCGCCAGCTCGTGGCGCGCCTGTCCGACAGGCCCCGTCGCGAGCGCATCGACCGGGTCAACGCGTTCTTCAACCGCATCCCCTACGTCGTCGACGCGTCGAACTGGGGCATCGCCGACTACTGGGCGACGCCGCTGCAGTTCATGTCGCGCGCGGGCGACTGCGAGGACTACGCGATCGCCAAGTACGTCACCCTGCGCCAACTCGGCTTCGCAAGCGACGAGATGCGCATCGTCGTCCTCGACGACACGAACCTGCGCGTACCCCATGCGATCCTCACGGTCGCGGACGGCGACCGGCTGCTGGTGCTCGACAACCAGATCCCGGACGTCGTCGATTCGAAGCGCATCCTCCATTACAAGGCCATCTACTCGATCAACGAGAACCGCTGGTGGCTGCACAAGAAGTGACACGGGGGCTCAGATCACGAGGCCGCCGTTCACGTGCAGCGCCTGGCCGGTGACGTAGGCCGCCGCCGGGGAACACAGGAAGCCGATCGCCGCCGCCACCTCCTCGGGCTGGCCGACGCGGCCGAGCGGTATGCGCGCGAGGCTCGCGCGCCATTGCTCCGGCGTCATCGCGCTCACCGTGCCCGCGTCCTTGGCGATCGCGCCCGGCACCACGCAGTTCACGGTGATGCGCTGCGGGGCCAGCTCGATCGCGACCGCCCGCACCATGCCCTCCAGCCCGCCCTTGGCCGCCGCCGAGGCAAGGAAGACGGGCGCGTCGGTGCGGAAGCTGTGCGCGACGAAGGACCCTACGGCGACGACGCGCGGGTCCGAGCCGGCGGCCAGCGGCGCGCGCGCCGCGCGGGCCAGCCGCAGGAAGCCGGTACCGATGACGCGAAGCGATTCCTCGAAGCGTTCGGGCGAAAGGTCGTC
>VGDA01000182.1 GCA_016869915.1 Alphaproteobacteria bacterium | reverse complement strand
GCAGCCGTCGCGAGGCGGCGCAGACAGCCTCAGGCCCGGCGCTCGCCTCCGGCCCGGTGCCCGACGCCATGGCGCGCGGCCAGGAGACCTTCGACGCGCGGCCGACCGGCGCGGCCGGTGGCGGCGCGGGCGGCGGGATCGCGCCGCAGGCGGCGGACGAGATCGGACTGTCCGGCGAGGACTTCGCGATATTCGAGCGCCGCCTCGGCGAGGTGCAGGACGCATGGAGCCGCGGCGACCTCGCCAGCCTCAAGCGCTTCGCGACGCCAGAGATGGTCGGCTACTTCGGCGAGGAACTCTCGGCCAACGCCAGCCGCGGCATCGAGAACCGCGTCGAGCAGGTCAAGCTCGAGCAGGGCGATCTGTCCGAGGCCTGGCAGGAGGGCTCCGCCCAGTACGCCGCGGTGGCGATGCGCTTCAGCGCGCTCGACTACGACGCCTCGCTCTCCGATGGCCGCGTCGTCGCGGGCAGCCGCGAGGACAGGCGCGAGCACACCGAGGTCTGGACCTTCATGCGCAGCCAGGGCGGCGACTGGATCCTGTCGGCGATCCAGCAGACCTGACGCAAGCAAGGGCGGTCCATCGGGGCCCGGCGCGGCGAAAGCCCGCGCCGGGCCCTTCGCTTTCGGGGTCGCGGCGCAACGCGGCCGCACGCGCCCCTTTTGCCCGCGGATGCGTCGCCGCTCTAGTATCCGCGCATGCCCTTCCCCGAAGCCGACCTCCTCGTCGATCGCCGCCGCCTGAAGCGGCAGGTGTCGCTCTGGCGCTTCGCCGCCATCCTCGTCCTGCTCGGCGCCAGCCTCGCCGCGGCCTACCATCTCGGCGAGCCGCACTGGGGACGCGGCCATGTCGGGCGCCTGGCGGTCAGCGGCGTGATCACCGACGACGCGGCGCGGCTGAGGACGCTGCGCGCGCTCGCGGAGGATGGACGCGTTAAGGCGCTCCTGCTGCGGATCGACAGCCCCGGCGGCACGGTCGTCGCGAGCGAGGAGCTGCATCGGCAGGTCCGCGCGATCGCCGAGCGCATACCGGTCGTCGCCGTGCTCGGCCAGACGGCCGCCTCGGGCGGCTACATGGTGGCGCTGGGCGCCGACCGGATCGTCGCGCGCGAGGGCACGGTGACGGGCTCGATCGGCGTGCTGATGCAGACCGCCGACGTCTCGGGCCTGCTGCGCAAGCTTGGCGTGTCGATGGAGCAGATCCGCTCGGTGCCGCTCAAGGCCGTCCCGAACCCGCTCGAGCCGCTCACCGACGAGGGGCGGCGCGCCGTGCGCGAGATCATCGAGGACATGCACGCGATGTTCGTGCGCATGGTCGCCGAGCGCCGCAGGCTGGACGCCGACGCCGCGCTGCGCATCTCGGACGGCCGGGTCTATACCGGTCGCCAGGCGCTGCCGCTCGGCCTCGTCGACGAACTGGGCGGCGAGGACGCCGCGCTCGACTGGCTGGCCCGGGAGCGCGGCGTGCCGCGGGACATGCCGGTGCGCGACGTCCGCGTTTCGCGACCGGGCGAGGGCTGGCGCGACCTGTCGTCGCGCGCATTCTCCGCTCTGACCGGGAAATCCTATCTGCCGGAACGACTTACCATTGACGGGCTGGTGGCCCTTTGGCACCCTGACCTCGGCCAGCGCTGACCTCCGCCGGGGGCGGACGGAAGCGCGCGGCCGACCCTCCGTACCAAGCACCCGAACGGCGCCCGCTCCCGCATGACGAAGTCCGAACTGATCCTGCGCCTCGCCTCCATGCATCCCAAGCTCTACCAGAGGGACGTGGAGCGGATCGTGGCCGCGATCTTCGACGAGATCGCCAACGCGCTCGCGCGCGGCCAGCGCGTCGAGTTGCGCGGCTTCGGCGCCTTTTCGGTCAAGCAGCGCGGCGCGCGGGTCGGCCGCAACCCGCGGACCGGCGATTCGGTCGACGTCGCGGAGAAGTACATCCCCTTCTTCAAGACCGGCAAAGAGCTGCGCGAAAAGCTCAACCCCAAGTCCTGAGCCCCCGGGCCGGGCTGCGGAGGGCATGGCGGCATGCGACCCGTGTTCTGGATCGTCGGCGTGCCGCTGCTGCTCGCGGGCGCCTTCTTCGCGATCGCCAACCGCGAGGAGGTCCGCATCGACCTCTGGCCGCTCTGGGGCGCCGTCACGGTGCCGCTCTTCGCGGCCCTGGTCGGCGCGCTCTATGCCGGCTTCGTGATCGGCGCGCTCGTCGCCTGGTGGGCGGGCCGCCACGGCCGTCGCGCCGCCCGCGGCGCGCGGCGCCGCGCGGGCGAGCTCGAGGCCGAGATCGCCCGCCTGCGCAAGGCCACCACGCCGCCCGCGGCGCTGCCCGTCGCCGCCGTCCCGCCCGCATCCCCCGTCCCCGTGGTCACCCATCCATGATGCGCAGCTTTGGCGCCGACGAGGTCGCGGCCATACTCGACACGCCCCGCCTCGTCGAGGCGCTGCGCACGGCCTTCCGCGGCGACACGCGGACCCCCACGCGCCACCACCACAAGGTCGACGTGCCCGGCGCGCCGCAGGCGATGCTGCTGCTGATGCCGGCATGGACCGAGGGCGGCTACATGGGCGTCAAGGTCGTCTCGGTCTTCCCGGGCAACGCCGCGCGCGGCCTCGACTCGGTGCAGGGCAACTACCTGCTGATGTCGGCCACGACCGGCGAACCGCTGGCGCTGGTCGACGGCAGGATGTTGACGCTGCGGCGCACCGCCTGCGCCTCGGCGCTCGCCGCCGACTACCTGGCGCGGCGCGACGCCGCGCGGCTGCTCATGGTCGGCACCGGCGCGCTCGCGCCGCACCTCGTGCGCGCGCACGCCGCGATCCGCCCGATCCGCGAGGTGGCGATCTGGGGGCGCGACAAGGCGAAGGCACGCGCCCTCGCCGAGCGCCTGTCGGGCGGATCCTTCGTCGCGCGCGCGGCCGACGACCTCGAGGCCGCGATGCGCGCGGCCGACATCGTCAGCTGCGCGACGCTGTCGAAGGACCCGCTGGTATGCGGCGACTGGCTGCGCCCGGGCCAGCATGTCGACCTCGTTGGCAGCTATGCGCGCGACATGCGCGAATCCGACGATGCCGCGGTGGCGCGCGCGCGCGTGCATGTCGACACGCCCGCGGCGCTGCTCGAATCGGGCGACCTCGCGATGCCGCTCGCCAGCGGCGCGCTGCACCAGGACGCGATCGCCGGCACGCTGGCCGACCTCGCGCGCGGCGCCGCGCCCGGCCGGCGCGCCGACGACGAGATCACGCTCTTCAAGTCCACCGGTACCGCGCTCGAGGACCTGGCCGGGGCGGTGCTGGTCTACGAGGGCGCGCCGCGATGAACGCGACGCGCGCAGGGAGGCACCCATGATCCTTCGCCGCGCCGCCATCGGCTTCCTCGCCGGGCTGCTCGCCGTCCTGACCTTCCACCAGGCGACGATCGGCATCCTCAACGCCTACGGCCTGGTCGGGTCGCCGCCGTTCCGCATCGCCGCGGTCGGCCCGCTCGAGATACCGGCCATCCTCAACGCCGCCTTCTGGGGCGGGGTCTGGGGCATCGTTATCGCGCTGCTCACCGACGCGATGCGCTCCGAGCGCGGCCGCGTCGTCGCCGCGATGCTCATGGGCGCGATCGGCGCCACCGCGGTGGGCTGGTTCGTGGTCGCGCCGCTGAAGGGCCAGCCCGTCGCGCAGGGCTGGAACCTCGTCGCGATGTGGCGCGCGCCGCTGATCAACGGCGTCTTCGGCCTCGGCGTCGGGCTCATCCTGCCCGGCCTGACGGCGCTGCTCTCCGGCAGGCGTTGACGATGACGGCCCGGCGCGCGCCGTGCTAAGGCGCGGCCCGCCATGCCGGACAGCACCACGCGCCTCGTCATCTTCGACTGCGACGGCGTCCTCGTCGACAGCGAGGCGATCGCCTGCCGCGTCGACGCGCGGATACTGACCTCGCTCGGCTTCCCCCATGGCTTCGACGACATGCGCGATCGCTATGTCGGCATCCCGACCGCCGCCATGTGCGCCGACATCGAGGCGCGCTTCGGCAGGCCGCTGCCGCCCGACATCGCGCAGCGCCTGCTCGACGCGGTCCTCGCGGCCTTCGAGGACGAGCTCGAGCCGATCCCCGGGATCGCCGCCGCGCTCGACGCCATCGACCTCCCGCGCTGCGTCGCCTCCTCGTCGTCGCCGCCGCGCATCCGGCGATCGCTCGAGATCGCCGGGCTGCTCAACCGCCTCGAGCCGCATCTCTTCAGCGCGACGATGGTGGCGCGCGGCAAGCCGGCACCCGACATCTTCCTGCATGCGGCCTCTGCCATGGGCGTCGACCCGCGAGGCTGCGCGGTCGTCGAGGACAGCGTGCCTGGCGTGCTCGCCGCGCGCGCGGCAGGCATGCGCGTCCTCGGCTTCGTGGGCGGCGGGCATTGCGGGCCGGGCCATGCCGCGCGCCTCGCCGCGGCGGGCGCCGAGCTAGCCTTCGACGACATGACGGACCTGCCGCGTCTCCTCGCGGCGCAGGGAGGGACGCGAGCATGAACACGGCGCAGCGCATCTTCGTCGGCATCGACCGCAGCGACCGCGAGGGCGCGACGCGCGAGATCGGCAGGCTCGCGGGCTCGGGCTGCGCGGTGAAGCTCGGCCTCGAGTACTTCGTCGCCAACGGGCCCGAGGGCGTGCGCGCCGCGGCCGCGGGCCACAGGCTCTTCCTCGACCTCAAGCTGCACGACATCCCGAACACCGTCGCCGGCGCGACGCGCTCGGCCTGCCGCATCGCGCCGCATTTCCTCACCATCCACGCCTCGGGCGGGATGGCGATGATGCGCGCGGCGGTCGAGGCCGCGCGCGAGGCCGCGGGCGACGCGGCGCCGCGGCTGCTCGCGATCACCGTCCTCACCAGCCTCGACGCGTCGGACCTCGACGCGACGGGCCAGCGCGGGCCGGTCGCGGACCAGGCGCGGCGCCTCGCGGACCTCGCGCAGCGCGCCGGCGTGGCCGGCGTCGTCTGCTCGCCGCACGAGGTGGCGGCGCTGCGCGCGCAATGCGGCCCCGGCTTCGTGCTCGTGACGCCGGGCATCCGCCCGGCCTGGGCGGCCTCGGGCGACCAGAAGCGCATCACGACGCCGGCCGAGGCGATCGCCAGCGGCGCCGACCACCTGGTCATCGGCCGGCCGATCACGCAGGCGCCCGACCCGGCCGAGGCGCTGGCGCGCATCTGCGCCGAGATCGAGGCCGGCGCGTGAGCGTCCTCGTCAAGATCTGCGGGCTCAACGACGCCGCCGCGATCGCGGCCGCGTCGACCGCGGATTTCGCGGGCTTCGTCTTCTTCCCGCGCTCGCCGCGCCATGTCGATCCGGGGGCGGCGGGCGCCCTCGCCGCGGCGCTGCCGCGCGGCGTGCGGCGCGTCGCCGTGACCGTCGACGCGGACGACGACGCCATCGCGGCGATCATGGCAGGCCTCGCGCCGGACCTCGTGCAGCTCCACGGCCGCGAGGGCCCGGCGCGCGCGGCCGAGGTCGGGCGGCGCTTCGGCGTCGGGACGATCAAGGCGATGGCGGTCTCGGAGCCCGCGGACCTCGACCGCGCGGCGGATTTCGCGGGCGCCGCGGACTGGCTGCTCTTCGACGCACGCCCGCCGGCCAGGCCCGACGCCCTGCCGGGCGGCAACGCCACGAGCTTCGACTGGACCATCCTCGCCGGGCGACGGCTTCCGCTGCCCTGGCTGCTCTCCGGCGGGCTCGATGCCGGGAACGTCGCCGCCGCCGTCGCGGCCAGCGGGGCGCGCGCGGTCGACGTCTCCTCGGGCGTGGAGAGCGCGCCGGGCCGCAAGGACCCTGCCCGGATCGCCGCCTTCCTGCGCGCCGCGCAGGGCTGAGGCGGGCGTTTTCGGGCTTGGCCGGCCCGCCAGCCTGCCCTAGAACCTCGGCATGGCTACCGTCCTGAATTCCTTCCGCAATCAGCCTGACGAGCGCGGGCATTTCGGCACCTATGGCGGCCGCTATGTCGCCGAGACTCTGATGCCGCTGATCCTCGAGCTCGAGGCCGCCTACGTGGCCGCCAAGGCCGACCCCGCGTTCCAGAGGGAGCTCGACTACTACCTCGAGCACTATGTCGGCCGGCCGAGCCCGCTCTTCTTCGCCGAGCGCCTGACGCGGCATCTCGGCGGCGCCAGGATCTACTTCAAGCGCGACGAGCTCAACCACACCGGCTCGCACAAGATCAACAACTGCATGGGACAGATCCTGCTCGCCCGGCGCATGGGCAAGAAGCGGATCATCGCGGAGACCGGCGCCGGCCAGCACGGCGTGGCCAGCGCCACCGTCTCCGCGCTCTTCGACCTGCCCTGCATCGTCTACATGGGCGCCACCGACATCGAGCGGCAGGCGCCGAACGTCTTCCGCATGAAGCTGCTGGGCGCCGAGGTGCGTCCGGTGACGTCGGGCGCCGGGACGCTCAAGGACGCGCTCAACGACGCGCTGCGCGACTGGGTCGCGAACGTCGAGTCAACATTCTATATCATCGGCACGGTCGCGGGCCCGCACCCCTACCCGGCGATGGTGCGCGACTTCCAGTCGGTGATCGGCCGCGAGACGAAGGAGCAGATGCTGCGCCAGGAGGGCCGCCTGCCCGACATGATCGTCGCCTGCATCGGCGGCGGATCGAACGCGATGGGGCTGTTCCATCCCTTCCTCGACGACGGCGGCGTGGAGATCGTCGCCGTCGAGGCCGGCGGGCACGGCATCGAGACCGGCAGGCACGCCGCCTCGCTGACCGGAGGCCGCCCCGGCGTGCTCCACGGCAACAAGACCTACCTGCTGCAGGACGCGGACGGGCAGATCACCGAGGCGCATTCGATCTCCGCGGGCCTCGACTACCCGGGCATCGGCCCCGAGCATGCCTGGCTGCACGACACCGGCCGCGTCGACTACGTCTCGGCGACGGACGAGGAGGCGCTCGAGGCGTTCAAGCTCTGCGCGAAGCTCGAAGGCATCCTGCCGGCGCTCGAGCCCGCGCACGCGCTGGCCGAGGTGATCAAGCGCGCCCCGCGCATGGGCAAGGACAAGACCATCGTCATGAACATGTGCGGGCGCGGCGACAAGGACGTCTTCGCGATCGCGGAGCGCTTCGGGGTGACGCTGTGAGCCGGATC
>VGDA01000181.1 GCA_016869915.1 Alphaproteobacteria bacterium | reverse complement strand
GCTGCGCGCGCAGTTCCTCGAGCACCGAGCCGAAATCGGGCTCGCCGCGCAGCCAGGCCTCGTCGAGGCGCCAGAGCCGCGCATAGGCGGTGTTGAAGAAGCGCAGCCTCTGGTCGGCGCCGAAGACGGCGATCGCGGTCTGCAGGTTCTCGAGCACGTCGGCATGCGCGGCGACGACGCGCTTCATCTCGGCGCGCAGGTCCTCGCGCGCCGTCACGTCGATCGCGGTGCCGACCGTGCCGCCTCCCGGCAGCGGCGCCTCCGAGATCTCGAGCCGGCGGCGCGCGCCGCCGACGACCACGTGCAGCTCGACGCTGCGCGGCGCGCGCTCGGACGCCGCCGCGGCCGCGAGCTCGCGCGTGCGGAGCGCGACCTGCGGCCCGCCGAGCATGCGTCCCTCGGCGATGGCGTCGGCGACGCTCGCCTCCACCGCCGCGGCGAAGGCGGGGTTGCAGTCGACGATGCGAAGGCCCGCGGAGCGCCGCCAGACGGGCACGGAGAGCGACGCGAGCGCGGAGGAGATGGAGTCGCGGGCAGCCTCCAGCTCGCCCTCGCGGATGCGCGCGTCGCGCCCGGCCCCAGCCAGCTCGGCGGCGAGTTCCTCGGCGCGGACCTCCGCCGCGCGGCGCGCGGCCTCCGCTGCCTCGAGCCGCGACGACAGTCCGGCGATCTCGCGCGCATCGGACGCCGCCCGCCTCGCCGCGCGCAGGCGCGTCACGGCCAGGCCGGCGCCAAACGCGACGGCGATCGCCGCGAGGAGGATCGGGACGGTTTCCGGGCCCATGCTCAGGGCACGAGTCTAGGCCCAGTCGGGGGCCCGCGCCCAGCCCGTCGCGGCGCGACGGGCCGGCGCCCGGGTCAGCGGCGGCGGCTCAGTAGCGGTACTGCTCGGGCTTGAACGGGCCGGTCTCGGCGACGCCGATGTAGCTGGCCTGCGCCTTGGTGAGCCTGGTCAACTTCACGCCGATCTTCTCGAGGTGCAGCGCCGCGACCTTCTCGTCGAGGTGCTTGGGCAGCGTGTAGACCTTGCGCGCGTACTTGCCGCCGTCGCGGTTGGCCCAGAGCTCGATCTGCGCCAGCGTCTGGTTGGCGAAGGAACTCGACATCACGAAGCTGGGGTGGCCGGTGGCGTTGCCGAGGTTCACGAGGCGGCCCTCGGAGAGCAGGATGATGCGCTTGCCGTTCGGGAACTCGACCTCGTCCACCTGCGGCTTCACGTTGTGCCACTTGTGGTTCTTGAGCGCGGCGACCTGGATCTCGCTGTCGAAGTGGCCGATGTTGCAGACGATCGCGCGGTGCTTCATCGCGCGCATGTGGTCGACGGTGATGACGTCCACGTTGCCCGTCGCGGTCACGAAGATGTCGGCGCGCGGCGCGGCATCCTCCATCGTCGTCACCTCGTAGCCCTCCATCGCCGCCTGCAGCGCGCAGATCGGGTCGACCTCGGAGACGAGCACGCGGCAGCCGGCCTGGCGCAGGCTCGCGGCCGATCCCTTGCCGACGTCGCCGAAGCCCGCGACCATCGCGACCTTGCCCGACATCATGACGTCGGTGCCGCGGCGGATGCCGTCGACCAGCGACTCGCGGCAGCCATAGAGGTTGTCGAACTTCGACTTGGTGACGGAGTCGTTGACGTTGATCGCCGGGAAGAGGAGGCGGCCGTCCTTCTCCATCTGGTAGAGGCGGTGCACGCCGGTGGTCGTCTCCTCGGTGACGCCGCGGATCGCGGCGCCGAGCTTCGCGTACCAGCCCGGGCGCTCCTTGTTCGTCTTCAGGATCGACGCGTAGAGGATCTCCTCCTCCTCGTTGGTCGGCTTGGCGACCAGCGAGGGATCCTTCTCGGCGCGGATGCCGAGATGGACCAGCAGCGTCGCGTCGCCGCCGTCGTCGAGGATCATGTTCGGCGTGCCGCCATCCGCCCACTCGAAGATGCGTTGCGTGTAGTCCCAGTAGTCCTTGAGCGACTCGCCCTTGATCGCGAAGACCGGCGTGCCGCTGGCCGCGATCGCCGCCGCCGCGTGGTCCTGCGTCGAGTAGATGTTGCACGAGGCCCAGCGGACGTCGGCGCCCAGCGCCTTGAGCGTCTCGATCAGCACCGCCGTCTGGATCGTCATGTGCAGCGATCCGGCGATGCGCGAGCCCTTGAGCGGCTGCGCGGGGCCGTACTCCGCGCGGATCGCCATGAGGCCGGGCATCTCGGTCTCGGCCATCGCGATTTCCTTGCGGCCCCAGTCGGCCAGCTTGATGTCGGCGACGCTGTATTCGGTGGCGATGGCCATGGGAGGTTCCTCGGCGGTCGGGGCGGGGGGCGGGGCTCCGGCGGGAACGCCGGACGGCGCGCGTGATAACAGCGCGGCGGGGCGGGTTCAAGGGACCCGGCCGGCGCCGCCCGCCCTCAGGCCGGGGCGTTGAACGCGTCCAGCATGGAGGCGATCCGGACGGGATCGTGCTGCGCCATGATCGCGCGGGCCGCCTCGGCCGCCGCGGCGAGGTCGATGGCGCGCACCCGCCCCTTCACCCGCGGGATCTTGAGCGGCGCCATCGACAGGTCGCGGATGCCGAGGCCGAGCAGCAACGCCGTGTAGCGCGGGTCGCCCGCGATCTCGCCGCAGAGGCTGACCGGGATGCGGTTGCGCAGCGCGGCCTCGGTGGTGAACTGGATGAGCCGCAGCACAGCGGGGTGCAGCGGGTTGTAGAGATGGGCGACCTGCTCGTCGGCGCGGTCGATGGCCAGCGCGTACATGGTCAGGTCGTTGGTGCCGATCGCGAAGAAGTCGCAGGCGCGGGCAAGGCCGTCCGCCGCGAGCGCCGCGGCCGGCACCTCGATCATCGCCCCGAGCGGAGGGGCCGGATCCGCCATCGCGACGCCGCGACGCAGCAGCCGCCGCTGGACGCGACCCAGGATCGCGCGCACCTCCTGGACCTCGTGCAGGTGCGAGATCATCGGCAGGAGGATGCGCACCGGGCCGTGGGCGCCCGCGCGCAGGATCGCGGAGAGCTGCGTCTCCAGCAGCCCCGGCTCGCGCAGCCCGAGCCGGATCGCCCGCAGGCTGAGCGCCGGGTTCGGCCCAGGGGCGAAGCGCGGGCCGAGCGCAGAGGCGAGCTTCTCGCCGCCGACGTCGAGCGTGCGGATGGTGGCGGGCCTTCCCTCGAGCGCGCGCACCACGCGCGCCAGCGCCTCGTACTGCTCGTCCTCGCCGGGCACGTCGTCGCGGTTCATGAACATGAACTCGCTGCGCAGCAGGCCGACGCCGTCGGCGCCGTGCAGGCGCGCGGCCTCGGCGTCGCGCGGCGATTCGAGGTTGGCCTGCAGCCCGATCGCGACGCCGTCGCGCGTCACCGCGGGCAGCCGCGCGATGCGCCGCAGCTGGCGCTCGCCGCGCCGGAACTCCATGCGCCTGCGCTCGTACCCGGCGAGCGTCGCCGCCGTCGGCCGGAGCACCACGCGGCCGGCGCTGCCGTCGACCACGACGCGGTCGCCGGGCGACGCCGCGTCCACGAGACCGGCGACGCCGAGCACCGCGGGAAGGCCGAGCGAGCGCGCGACGATCGCCGTGTGGCCCTCCATCCCGCCCGCCTCGCAGGCGAAGGCGGCGACCCGGCCCGGGTCCATCAGCGCGGTGTCCGCGGGCGTGACGTCGGCCGCGAGCACGACCGTGCCCTCCGGCAGGTCGCTGAAGGCGCGCAGCCTGGCGCGCGTCAGGCATCGCAGCAGGCGTTCGCCTACGTCGCGCACGTCCTGGGCGCGCGCCGCGAGATACGCGTCGTCCATCGCCGCGAAGCTGCGCGCGATCGCGGAGGTCTCCTGCTGCACGGCGGCCTCGGCGTTGACCAGCCCGTCGGCGATGCGCGCCTCCACGCCGCGCACGAGGCGCGAGCCGGAAAGCATCTGGACATGCGCGTCGAGCAGGAAGCCGATCTCCTCGGCCGCCGCTGCGGGCAACCGCGAGCCCTTGGCGCGCAGCCGTGCGACCTGCTGCAGCGCGCGCGCCACGGCGGCGCGGAACCGCTCGACCTCCGGCGCGACCTCGACCGCGCGGAGCTGGCGCTCGGCCACCTGTATCTCGCCGGGCACGTGGAGATGGGCATGGCCGATCGCGATCCCGGGCGACGCGGCGATGCCCTCCAGCGCAAGCTCGCCGGCGGGCGGTTGCGCGCGCGGCCGGGTTGCGCGCTGGCGGGGCTGGTTCACGTCGCCTCCCTTCCGGCCAGACGCGCTGGCCAGGTCAGTCCTCGTCGAACTTGGCCGCGACAAGGCCGGCGAGGGCCTCGAGCGCGGCCTCCGCGTCCGGCCCCGCGGCGCGGATCGCGAGTTCCGTGCCCGGCCCCGCGGCGAGCATCATGAGCCCCATGATGGATCGCCCGGAGACGGCCACGCCGTCCTTGGCCACGGTCAACTCCGCGGCGAACTGGCTTGCGAGCTTGACGAACCTCGCCGCCGCGCGCGCATGCAGCCCGCGCTTGTTGAGGATGGTGACGCGGCGCTCCGCGGTCGCGACGCTGCTCATCGCGTCGCGCCGGCGAGCAGCTGCGAGGCGACGTTGATGTACTTGCGCCCGGCCTCGCGCGCCTCGACCACCGCGGCGTCGAGCGCCATCGTCGAGCGCACGGAGGCGAGCTTGATGAGCATCGGCAGGTTCATGCCGGCGACGACCTCGACGCGCCCCTTGCCGAGGATCGACATCGCGAGGTTCGAGGGCGTGCCGCCGAACATGTCCGTCAGCACCGCGACGCCGTCGCCCTCGTCCGCGGCGGCAACCGCGGCGAGGATCTCTGCGCGGCGCATCTCCATGTCGTCCTCCGGGCCGATGCAGATGGCGCGGACGTTGCGCTGCGGCCCCACGACATGCTCCAGCGCGGAGACGAACTCCGCCGCGAGACGCCCGTGGGTGACGAGTACCAAGCCGATCATGGGTGCCTTCCCGCTCTGCCTCAGCGCGCGGCGTCGCCGCGCCTGTCGATGTCCCTGTGGACGAGGTTGACCTGGCGGCCGCGCTGGCGGAGCCAGCGCGCGAGCCGCTCGGCGACGTGCACCGACCGGTGCTTGCCGCCCGTGCAGCCGCAGCCGATGGTCAGGTAGCTCTTGCCTTCGCGCTCGTAGCGCGGCAGCAGGGCGGCGAGCATCGCCACCAGCCCGGCGAAGAAGGCCTCGAAGCCGGGGTCGCGCTCGATGAAGGCGCCGACCGCCGGATCGCGCCCGGTCAGCGGCTCGAGCGCGGGCTCGTAGTGCGGATTGGCGAGGAAGCGCACGTCGAAGACCAGGTCGGCCTCGCGCGGCAGGCCCCAGCGATAGGCGAAGGACACGACCGCGACCACGAGGCCGGGGCGCAGGTCGTCGGCGAGGCGCTCCTGCACCATGCGGCGCAGCTCGGCGCCCGTCGCGTTCGAGGTGTCGAGCGCGATGTCCGCGCCCTCGCGCAGCGCCCAGAGCAGCGAGCGCTCCGCCTGGATGCCGTCGAGCACCGGGCGGTCGAGCGCCAGCGGATGGCGCCGCCGCGTCTCGGTGAAGCGCCGGCGCAGCACCTCGTCGTCGGCGTCGAGGTAGAGCAAGCGCGCATCGACGCCGGGCGAGGCGCGCAGCCCGGCCAGCGCGTCGAGCACCGGCTGCGGGGCGAAGTCGCGCGTGCGCGCGTCGATGCCGATGGCGAGCGGGCGCGTGCCCTCGCCGCCGGCCTGCACCAGCGCGCCGAGGAAGGAGAGCGGCAGGTTGTCGACGGCCTCGTAGCCGGCGTCCTCGAGCGCGCGCAGCGCCGTCGACTTGCCGGCGCCCGACAGGCCGCTGACGATGACGACGCGGCGGCGCACCTGGGCGGCTGGGGGCGTCGGGGGCTCGCGCATGCGGTGCGGGGCTCGGCCGGGCGACGCGAGGCTGCGGCGCTCAGGCGGCCGGGCGACGCCCGGCCGCGGCCGGGATCGCCACGCCATGGCGCAGCGCGAGGGCAAGCTTCGCCGGCGCCGAGGCATCGATGCCATGCAGGCGCAGGCGCGGCAGGTCGACGCCGAGGATCGCCTCGACCTCGGGCTCGGGCAGGCGCTCGACCTCGGCGCGCGCGACGAGGTCGACCACGAGGCGTAGGGGCGCGGACTCCAGGAACGGAAGGCGCAGGATGCCCACGCCGCGCGCCTCGACGAGGCCGCGCAGCGGCACGGGCGCGGAAGCGACGAGGCGGCCGCCCTGGCGGCGCAGGTCGACGCGGTCGTCGGCGACGAGCATGGCGCCCGCCTCGACCAGGCGCAGGGCGAGGTCCGATTTCCCGGCGCCGGACGGTCCGCGCAGCAGGATGCCGGCGTCGTCGAACGCGACGCAGGTCGCGTGGATCTGGATGGACGTGGCTTGGGTCACGCGGGCGGCACGTTGGACCCCGGCCCTTGCCTTGTCAACGCGCCTACCGCACTGCACCAAAGCCGGTGGCAACAGGGCGCGGCCGCGCGCCGGACGGGAGCACATGCCCCCTCCGTCGCGCGCCTCGCGGCGCGCGCCACCTCCCCCACCCGCGCTGTCGCGCCGCCGGGCGTCATGCATGAGAGACCCCGCAGTTTTCATCCGCAGGGACGTCATCCGGACTGACAGAGCGGAGCCGGCGGCAGCACGCGGTCCACTGAAACCCCTGAAGAAACGGCATTCACGGCGCCCGGCACGAGGCTTGCGAAGTCGGCGCAGGCCCCGGCGCGCGACTTGCGCCCGGGCCGGCAGCCGCGCCCGCCGCGATGCGGCGGCGCAGGACAACCCAGCAGGAGGACCCAATGAGACCAAGGACAGCGACCAGCCTCGCGGCGCTCGCGCTCGCCGCCGGGATCGGCCTGGCCGGCACCGCCGGCGCCGCGCCCTTCCTCACCCTCGCCGGTGGCGCAGACGTCGCCGACGTCGGCAACGACTTCGCCTTCATCAACGGCACGGGCGCGATCATCCGCGAGAGCCAGGCCGGCGGCCCGACGACGATCAGCATCACCGGGCCCGGCAACATCCTGATCGAGTACATCGGCAAGGAGGCGATGTTCTCGAACAACATCTTCAACTGGGGCGCGCTCGCCGGCGGGACGCAGGTCTCCGACAGCGGACCCAATCCGCCGCAGGTCGTCGGCGACACGACCGGCATCCCGCAGGCCGCGCTCGCAAACGGGCTCGCGCCGATCGTGGTGCCGGTGGCGGCCGACCTCCTGCCCTTCAACTTCGTGATCACCGCGACCGGCGGCGTCGTGCCCAATGGGCATGCCGGACCCAGCAACGACGACGTCGCGTTCTTCTTCGCCGACGCG
>VGDA01000180.1 GCA_016869915.1 Alphaproteobacteria bacterium | reverse complement strand
ACGACGCGTGCCGGTTCGCATGTCGCGGTGCTGCTGGCGATCGTCGCCATCCAGGCCGCCACCTGGGCCTGGTACCTTCGTGGCAAGGGCGTCCGGCCGCGATGAGCCCGGCCAGCCAGGCGGGCGGGCGGGCGGGCATCGCGATGCGTATCGCGTGCTGCTTCATGCCCTTCGCGGCGGGCTACCTGATGAGCTACCTGCTGCGCGGCACGAACGCCGTGATCGCGCCGCAGCTCTCCGCCGAGTTCGGCCTGACGGCCGCCGACATCGGCGTCCTGACGTCGGCCTATTTCGCCGCCTTCGCCGCGGCGCAGATCCCGCTCGGCGTCCTGCTCGACCGCTTCGGCCCGCGACGCGTCAATGCGGGTCTGTTCGCGATCGCGGCGGCGGGCGCGCTGGTCTACGCCCGCGCGGTATCCGTGGAGACGCTCGCCCTCGGCCGCGCGCTCATCGGGCTCGGCGTGTGCGGCGGGCTCATGTCGGGCTTCAAGGCCAACACGCTCTACTGGCCGCCGGAACGCCTCGTCCTCGCGAACGGGATCCTGCTCGCCGCCGGCGGCGCGGGCGCGGCCTTCGCCACCCTGCCGCTCCAGGCCATACTCGCGAGCATCGCGTGGCGCGACGCGATGGCGGGGCTCGCCGCGATCGCGCTCTGCGTCTCCGCCTTCGTCTTCCTCGCCGCTCCCGAGCGCGGTGGGGGCGGCGAACTATCCCTTCCCGAGCAGCTGGCCGGCGTGCGCCGCGCGTTCTCCGCGCCCCTGTTCTGGCGGATCATGCCGGTGACCGTGCTGACCCACGGCATGTTCCTCGCCTACCAGAGCCTGTGGGCCGCGCCCTGGCTCGAGCAGGTCGCCGGGCTCGGCGCGTCGCCTCGGGCCGCCATCCTGCTCGTGATCTCCTGCACGATCATCGCGGGCCATCTCCTCGGAGGCGTCGCCGTCGAGCCGCTGCTGCGCCGCGGCTACGCGAAGGAACGCATCCTCGCCGCCTTCGCGATCGCCTTCATCGCGGCCGAGCTACCGCTCGCGCTCGGCGCGACCCTCGCCCTGCCGCTGACATGGTTCCTCTTCGCGCTGTTCGGCTGCGCCACGATCTTCGCCTACACGATCCTGACGCAGGGCTTTCCGGCCAGCATGGCCGGCCGGGTGAACACCGCGCTCAACCTCTCCGTCTTCTCGGGCGCCTTCGCGCTCCAGGCCTCCGTCGGCTGGGCGATCGACCTCGTCTCGTCCGCGACCGGATGGAGCGCGGGGGAGAGCCATCGCGCGGTGATCGCGGGCCTCATGGCCCTGCAGTCCCTGGCCCTCGCCTGGTACTGGCCCGTCACGCGGAAGCCGGCCGGAGCTCCCTGAAGCCGGCCGCGCGCAGGTAGGCGCAGGTCTCGTCGAGCTCGCCAAGCGGCGGCACGAAGACGACGTTCGCGTCGCGCGCGCGCGTCAGAAGGACGCGGTAGGAATTCGCGCGCAGGCGGGCCGGGTCCTGCACCGGCGCCCCCTTGCGCTGGTACCGCGCCATGCGTTCGATCGACCAGGCCCCGTCGCGGCGGACGAAGTCCGTGCCCCAGGCGACCAGCGCGGCGTCCAGCTCGAGGCCCTGGGCCCCGAACTCCGTGACGCAGTCGCGGAGGTGCCTGCACGAGCGCCCGCCCTCGACATCCTCGCCGTCGGCGTACCACGGCCCGAAGCGGACTCGCTTCGTCGACTGGAAGTCGTTGGCGACGCCGAAGCGCGCGAGGTCGCGGTCGCGGCTCGACGCCAGGAGCCCGAAGCGCGCATCGCCATGGTCGCGGTAGCGTTCGCGCAGGTAGTCCTCGGCGAGCGCCCTGTCGCGCGTCACGTAGGACTTGAAGCCCGCCGCCTCGATCCCTTCGGCAAGCATGGCGAGATCGTCTGGCGCCGCGCCCTCGACGAGGCCGGCGACGAAGCGGTGGACGTCGCCGGCGAGATGCGATCGCAGCGTGACATCGAGCGAGAGCGCGCGATGCGGCTCGAAGCGCAATCCCGCGAAGACGCCTGCCACCGATGGAGGACCATGCACTACCCAGCCCGCCCCGTCGGCCGCGGACGCGATCGCCTGCGCCCATTGGCGGAGCCCGGCCTCCTCGCCCTTGTGGATCTCCTGGCCGGACCCGATCAGCCCCACGAGAACGCCCCACTCGGGGATCCTGCAGCCAAGCCCGACGAAGATATCAGGCTCGGAATGGGCCTCGGCGAGCGGGATGCCATGCTTGTCCGCGACCATCGCCGCGTCGTACGCGCGCTGCGCCTCGTCGAACACGATGACATGCTCGGCGGGGACGCGGCCCCGCGCGTGCGCCTTCACGTAGTCCTTCACGTTGCGGACAAAGACCCGCCCGCCGCCGCCGGCGTCGCGCAACTCGTACTGGAGGACCTCGACGAGGGGGCCATTTCCCGAGAGGAAGATCGCAGGCGCGGTCGGCTGGCCACCCGTTCTCGGCGCGGCAAGGTCGTCGATGAAATGGGAGTGGACGAGCCGCAGGCCGACGAGCGTCTTGCCGGCGCCGGGAACGCCCGTCAGCAGCACGAGGCGCCGCGTGCGCGTGCGGGCCGCCTCGTGGACGATCTCGGAGACGAGCGTGGTGGCGCCATCGGTCGCCGCCGCCGCACGGTGCACGCGCCGCAGGCGACCGCGGTCGTGGAAGAGCTCGCGCGCGGCACGCACCAGCGTCGGCAGGGGCCGGTACGCTTCCGCGCTCAGGAAGGCGCGCACGTCGATCGGCGGGTCCTGCCTGCCCTGCTCCAGGCGCGCCACGAGCATGTCGAGCGCGTCGGGCCCGCAGACATGGACGCCGCGCTGTCGTCCGCCATATCCGCGCATGCGCGTCGGGACGAGCACCGGGACGATGTCCCTTCCCTCGCAGGCCGCGTGGTAGCAGCGCAGGTCGCGCGCATAGGCGTCGGCCTGGTCGATGTCGGCGTCGCGCGCGTCGAGCCGGCCCTTGAACTCGATGACGAGGACCCCGGAGCGCAGCAGGAGGATCGCGTCGGGCCGGCGGCTCTCCAGCGGCAGCTCGTATTCGAGGATGGCCGCGAAGGAAGCCGCGGCGGCGTCGACCTCGACGATCTCGCCGACCTCTTGCTGGAGCCGCGGGACGCTGTCGGACCATGCGCGCAGCTGCTCGGGCGAGGCGTCGCGCAAGAAGCCGCGCAGGCTGTCGATGACCGAGCCGCGAGGCTCGGACCCGAAGGTACGGAAGTCTGAAGTCCACCCGGTCGACGACTCGCCGAAACCGGGCGGCCGAGGCGGTGCCATTCGATCCCCCGCGACGCGATTGCGTGCCAGGCTAGATCAACCCCCGGTGGAAATCGACCCGTCGCGCTGCTGGCCTTGCGGCGCGTAGAGCTGGCGCGCGCGCGCCTCGAAGGCGGCGACCATGCGCCGCGTGGCCTCGTTGAAGAGGACGCCGATCAGGCCCTGCAGGATCTTCGATCGGAACTCGAAGTCGACGTGGAAGTCGATCAGCGTGCCGCCGCCGGGAAGCTCCGCGCAGGGCGCGACCGGCTCGAAGATCCAGTGGTTGTCGAGGTACTTGAAGGGTCCGTCGGCGTACCGCACGTCGATGCGCCGCGCGCGGTCGAGCCTGACATGCGAGGTGAAGCGCTCGCGGATCATCCGGAAGCCGATCACGAGGTCGGCGACGACGGCGTCCTCGGAGCGGCTGCGGATGCGCGCCGCCAGGCACCAGGGCAGGAATTCGGGATAGCGCTCGACCTGCGCCACCAGGTCGAAGAGCTGCTCGGGCGAATAGGGCAGCAGCCGCTTCTCGGCATGCGTCGGCATGGCGTCGGGTTCAGCGCGCGAGCCGTTCGGCGCGGGCGGCCTTCAGGCGCTGGAAATCCTCGTCCGCGTGGTAGGAGGATCGCGTCAGCGGGCTCGCCGAGACGAGCAGGAAGCCCTTCGCCAGCGCCATCGTCCTGTAGGACTCGAACTCCTCTGGCGTGACGAAGCGGTCGATCCGAGCGTGCTTGGGCGTCGGCTGCAGGTACTGGCCGATGGTCAGGAAGTCCACGTCGGCGGAGCGCAGGTCGTCCATCACCTGCCCGACCTCGATCCGGTCCTCGCCGAGGCCGACCATGATGCCGGACTTGGTGAAGATCGAGGGATCGACCTCCTTCACGCGCTGCAGCAGGCGCAGGGAATGGAAGTAGCGCGCACCCGGGCGGATCGTCGGGTAGAGCCGCGGCACGGTCTCGAGGTTGTGGTTGAAGACGTCGGGGCGCGCGGCCGCGACCTTCTCGAGCGCGCCGTCCTTGCGCAGGAAGTCCGGCGTCAGGATCTCGATCGTCGTGCCGGGCGATCGCGCGCGTACCTCCTCGATCGTGCGCACGAACTGCATCGCGCCGCCATCCTCGAGGTCGTCGCGGTCGACCGAGGTGACGACGATATGCGTCATGCCGAGGCCGGCGACGGCCCTCGCCGTGTTCTCCGGCTCGTGCGGGTCGAGCTGGTCCGGCCTGCCGGTGGCGACGTTGCAGAAGGCGCAGGCGCGGGTGCAGACCGAGCCGAGGATCATCACCGTCGCGTGCTTCTTCTTCCAGCACTCGCCGATGTTGGGGCAGGCCGCCTCCTCGCAGACCGTGGCGAGCTTGAGCTCGCGCATCAGCCTGCGCGTCTCGTGGTACTCGGCCGAGGTCGGCGCCTTCACCCGGATCCATTCCGGCTTGCGCTGGATAGGATTGTCGGGGCGATGCGCCTTCTCCGGGTGGCGGAGCGCGGCGCGCTGCTCCTTCGTCGGGGTCGGCGTGTCGTCCATGGCGTCAGAAGTGGATGGCGCGCCCATACGCGTCAAGCACGGACTCGTGCATCATCTCGCTGAGCGTCGGATGCGGGAACACGGTGTGCATGAGCTCAGCCTCCGTGCTCTCCAGCGTGCGCGCGATGCCGTAGCCCTGGATGAGCTCGGTGACCTCGGCGCCGATCATGTGCGCGCCGAGCAGTTCGCCCGTCTCGGCGTCGAACACGGTCTTCACCATGCCCTCGGGCTCGCCGAGCGCGATCGCCTTGCCGTTGCCCATGTAGGGGAACCTGCCGACGCGCACCTTGCGGCCCGCCGCCTTGGCCTTCGCCTCGGTCATGCCGACCGACGCCACCTGCGGCATGCAGTAGGTGCAGCCCGGGATGTTGGACGTGTCGAGCGGGTGCACGCCCTTCAGGCCCGCGATCTTCTCGACGCAGGCGATGCCCTCGTGGCTGGCCTTGTGCGCGAGCCAGGGCGGGCCGGTCAGGTCGCCGATCGCCCAGACGCCGGGCTCGCCCGTCGCGCCGTACCCGTCGACGACGAGATGGGTCTTCTCGACCCGCGCCTTGGTGCCCTCGAGGCCGATGCCCTCGACGTTGCCGACGATGCCGACGGCCGAGATGATCACCTCGACGGCGATCTCCTGCGTCTTGCCGCCCTGCTCGACGAGCGCGGTGACGGAGCCCGCGCCCTTGCGCACGCCCTTCACGCCAGCGCCGGTGAGGATCTTCATCCCCTGCTTCTCGAAGGCCTTGCGCGCGAAGGCGCTGATCTCCTCGTCCTCGACCGGGAGGATGCGGTCCATCACCTCGACCACCGTCACCTCGGCGCCGAGATTGCGATAGAACGACGCGAACTCGATCCCGATCGCGCCCGAGCCGACAACGAGCAGCGACTTCGGCATCTTCGCCGGCACCATGGCCTCGCGATAGGTCCAGATGCAGGCCGGATCGGGCTCGAGGCCCGGCAGGACGCGCGCGCGCGCACCGGTCGCCAGGATCACGTTCTTCGCCACGAGGCTGGCCACCGCCTTGCCGTCCTTCGACACGGCCACCTTGCGCGCGCCGCCCGCGGCCACGCCGTCCAGCCGGCCAGCGCCGTCGAACACGGTCACCTTGTTCTTCTTCAGGAGGTGCTTCACCCCGCCCGAGAGCTGCGCAGCGACGCCGCGCGAGCGCTTCACGATCTTCGCGATGTCGAAGCTGACGTTCTGCGCCGAGAAGCCATAGGCGTCGAGATTATGCAGGAGGTGGTTGATCTCCGACGAGCGCAGCAGCGCCTTGGTCGGGATGCAGCCCCAGTTGAGGCAGATGCCGCCGAGGTGCTCGCGCTCGACGAGCGCGACGTTCATCTTGAGCTGCGCGGCGCGGATCGCCGCGACGTAGCCACCCGGCCCGCCTCCGACGACGACGAAGTCGAATTGCTGCTCGGCCATGTCCCCTGTCCTCCTCAGAGCAGCATCGCCAGCGGGTCCTCGACGATCCGCTTGAAGGCGGCGAGGAACTCGGCGCCCACGGCGCCGTCGATCACGCGATGGTCGACCGAGAGCGTGCAGCTCATCACGGTGGCGATCGCGAGCGCGCCGTCCTTGACGATCGGGCGCTGCTCGCCCGCGCCGACCGCGAGGATCGCGCCCTGCGGCGGGTTGATGACGGCGCCGAACTCCTTGATGCCGAACATGCCGAGATTGGAGATCGAGAAGCCGCCGCCCTGGAACTCCTCGGGCTTGAGCTTGCCATCCTTGGCGCGCGTGGCGAGGTCCTTCATCTCGGTCGAGATCTGCGCGAGGCCCTTGGCGTCGGCGTTGCGCACGATCGGCGTGATGAGCCCACCGGGGATCGCGACCGCGACCGAGACGTCGACGTTGTCCCACATCAGGATGCCGTCGTCGGAATAGGACGCGTTGGCCGCTGGCACCTGGCGCAGCGCCACCGCGACCGCCTTGATCACGAAGTCGTTGACCGAGAGCTTGAAGGCGCCGGGCCCCTTCTCCGGGCTCCTGGCGTTGAGCGCGGCGCGGCCGGCGAGCAGGCGGTCGATGACGCAATCCACCGTCAGGTAGAAATGCGGCACCTGCTGCTTGCTCTCGGTGAGGCGGCGCGCGATCACGCGACGCATCGTGGAGAGCGGGACCAGCTTGTGCGGACCGATCGCGGCGAGGGCCGCGGCGGAGACCGCCGCGGGTGCCGGCACAGACGCGGCCGCGGGCGCTGCCGCAGGCGCGGCAGGCCGCGCGACAGCCTTGGTACCGGCGCGCGCGGCGTCGATGTCCGCCTTCACGATGCGGCCATTCGGGCCGCTGCCCCTGATCGCGGAGATGTCGAGCCCGGCCTGCTCGGCCATGCGGCGCGCGAGCGGTGAGACGAAGACGCGACCGGCATCGGCCGCGGGCGCCGCGACCGGCTTCGACGCCGGCGCGGCAGTCGAGGGTGAAGCGGCAGGCGCGGCGACGACCGGCGCCGGCGCCGCGGCGGGCGCGGCGGCGGAGGCAGCGCTCTC
>VGDA01000179.1 GCA_016869915.1 Alphaproteobacteria bacterium | reverse complement strand
CCAGGAGGACGGGGACGGAGCCTGGGAGAACGGGGACGGAGCCTGGATCACGCCGAGCAGGTAGCTCCGGGTGCGAGGTACGCCGGGCTCCGTCCCCGGTTGTCTAGGTACGCCGGGCTCCGTCCCCGGTTGTCTCGTCCCCGGCTGCCTGGGGGCCGCCGAGGTCACGGCCCCCGGGCGGCGCGCGGCTTGCGGCGCGGGGCCGGGCGGTCTAACCCTTGCGGCCGAAGAGGCCGGGGCGGCGCCGTCGTGGCGCGCGCGGCACGGGGAGCGACGCAGATGACCACCAACGTGTTCCGGGGAACCATTCCCGCCCTCATGACGCCGTGCCGGCCCGACCGCAGCCCGGATTTCGACGCCCTGGCGCGGCGCGGCCGCGCGCTGGTCGACGCCGGCATGTCGGCGGTCGTGTATTGCGGCTCGATGGGCGACTGGCCGCTGCTCACCGACGAGCAGCGCATGCAGGGCGTCGAGCGCCTGGTCGCGGCGGGCGTGCCCGTCATCGTCGGCACCGGGGCGCAGAACCCGGCGCGCGCCGCGGCGCTGGCCGCGCATGCGCGCAAGGCCGGCGCGCGCGGGCTGATGGTGATCCCGCGCGTGCTGTCGCGCGGCCCCTCCGCCGCCGCCCAGCAGGCGCATTTCGAGGCGATCCTCGAGGCCGCGGGCGGGCTGCCGGCGGTGATCTACAACAGCCCCTACTACGGCTACGAGACCAAGGCCGACCTGTTCTTCCGCCTGCGCGAGCGCCACGCCAACCTGGTCGGCTTCAAGGAGTTCGGCGGCGCCGCGGCGCTGCGCTACGCGGCCGAGCACATCACGAGCCGCGATGCGTCGCTGGCGCTGCTGGTCGGCGTCGACACGCAGGTCTTCCACGGCTTCGTGAACTGCGGCGCCGTGGGCGCGATCACCGGCATCGGCAACGTGCTGCCGCGCGAGGTGCTGCAGCTGGTCTCGCTCTGCGAGGCGGCGGCCGCGGGCGACGCCCATGCGCGGCGCAAGGCGCGCGAGCTCGAGGAGGCGCTGGGCGTGCTCTCGTCCTTCGACGAGGGCGCGGACCTGGTCCTGTTCTACAAGTACCTGCTCGTCCTCGAGGGGCACCGCGAGTACGAGCTCAACTTCAACGCCACCGACGAGCTCTCGGCGAGCCAGAAGCGCTACGCCGAGGCGCAGCTGCGCCTGTTCAAGGACTGGCACGCCGCCTGGTCGGCGGGCGAATGCCTGACGCGGCGGGGGCGGCACGGCGCCGCCCCCGGCCCGCCATCCCGGAATCCCCTTGCCTGCCGGAGCTTCCTGCGTATAGTCCGCGCCAATAACGCCAAGGCCTCGTGGAAGGCCGGCGCTGCAAGAAAAAGAAAGCTGGCCGAAGCGGCCGGCTTTTTTGTTTGCGCGCCGGCAGGCACGTGCCGGGGCGCCGCAACCCGAGCCGGGGAACCAGGTTCAAGGCGCATGGACCAACGCCAGGCGACACTCGAGTCACTCATCCAGCCGACCGTCGAGGGGCTGGGCTACGAGCTCGTGCGCGTCGTCGTCTCCGGCCGCCATCGCCCGACGCTGCAGGTGATGGCCGAGCGCGTCGACCGCGCGCCCATGACCGTCGAGGACTGCGAGGCGATCAGCCGCGCGATCTCCGCCAAGCTCGACGTCGAGGACCCGCTGCCCGAGGCCTACACGCTCGAGGTCAGCTCCCCCGGCATCGACCGCCCGCTGGTCAAGGCCGCCGACTACGCGCGCTTCGCCGGCCATGTCGCCAAGATGGAGTGCCGCGAGCCGGTCGCCGGCCAGCGCCGCTTCACCGGCCGCATCCTGTCCGCCACCGAGACGACGCTCCTCCTCGCCACCGAGACCGGCGAGGTCGAGCTTCCCATCCCGGCCATCACGCGCGCCAAGCTCGTCCTCACGGACGAGCTGATCCGCGCGGCGCAGGCCGGGAAAGTCACGCACTGAGCCCAACCCCAAGGGACCTAGCCGCCATGGCCGAGACCAAGACCGCATACAACCGCATCGAGATGCTGCAGGCCGCAGACGTGGTCGCGCGCGAGAAGTCGATCGACCGCGAGCAGGTGCTCGAGGCGATGGAGATGGCGCTGCAGAAGGCGGCGAAGGCCAAGTACGGGCCGGAGCACGACATCCGCGCCACCATCGACCGCACGACGGGCGAGACGCAGCTCTTCCGCTACCGCCTGGTCGCCGAGCCGGTGGAGAACGAGTTCACGCAGATCAGCCTCGAGGCGGCGCAGGACATCCATCCCGACGCCAAGGTCGGCGACTTCCTGACCGACGCGCTGCCGGCGATCGACCTCGGCCGCATCAACGCGCAGACGGCGAAGCAGGTGATCGTGCAGCGCGTGCGCGACGCCGAGCGCGAGCGCCAGTTCAACGAGTACAAGGACCGCGTCGGCGAGATCGTCAACGGCATCGTCAAGCGCGTGGAGTTCGGCAACGTCACCGTCGACCTCGGCCGCGCCGAGGCGGTGCTGCGCCGCGACGAGACGATCCCGCGCGAGACCTTCAAGGTCTCCGACCGCGTGCGCGCCTACATCTACGACGTGCGCAAGGAGGCCCGCGGGCCGCAGATCTTCCTGTCGCGCACGCATCCGCAGTTCGTCGCCAAGCTCTTCGCGCAGGAAGTGCCGGAGATCTACGACGGCATCATCGAGATCAAGTCGGTCGCGCGCGACCCCGGCAGCCGCGCCAAGATCGGCGTGGTGTCGAACGATTCCTCGATCGACCCGGTCGGCGCCTGCGTCGGCATGCGCGGCAGCCGCGTGCAGGCCGTCGTGCAGGAGATCCAGGGCGAGAAGATCGACATCATCCCCTGGTCGCCCGACACCGCGACCTTCGTCGTCAACGCGCTCGCGCCGGCCGAGGTGGCCAAGGTCGTGCTCGACGAGGACGACCACCGCATCGAGGTCGTGGTGCCGGACGAGCAGCTGTCGCTCGCGATCGGCCGCCGCGGCCAGAACGTGCGCCTCGCCTCGATGCTGACGGGCTGGGCGATCGACATCCTGACCGAGGCCGAGGAATCCGAGCGCCGTCAGGAGGAGTTCCGCACCCGCTCGGCGCTCTTCGTCGAGGCGCTCGACGTCGACGACGTCATCGCCGGGCTGCTGGTGACCGAGGGCTTCACGCGCGTGGAGGAGGTCGCCTCCGTCGGGGTCGACGAGCTCGGCGCGATCGAGGGCTTCGACGAGGCGATCGCCGAGGAGCTGCAGGCCCGCGCCGCGGCCTGGGTCGAGAAGCGCGACGCGGAATACGACGCGAAGCGCCGCGAGCTCGGCGTCGGCGACGACGTGGCCGCGATCGACGGCCTGACCCCGGGGATGCTGGTGGCGCTGGGCGAGAAGGGCGTGAAGACGCTCGACGACCTGGGCGACCTCGCCGGCGACGAGCTGGTTGAGATCCTGGGCGCCGGCGAGATGGACGCCGACACCGCCAACGCGATCATCATGAAGGCGCGCGAGCACTGGTTCGCCGAAGAGGGGAAGAACTGACGCGATGACGCAGCTCGCCGAAGCGCTGGACGACGCGACGCCGATGGCCGAGGGCGAACGCCGCTGCCTCGCCACCGGCGAGGTGCGTCCGCGCGAGGCGATGCTGCGCTTCGTCGTCGCGCCGGACCCCGAGCTGGGCCTCGTCCCCGACATCGCGGGCACCCTGCCTGGCCGCGGCCTGTGGACCAGCGCGACGCGCGCGGCGGTCGCCACCGCGGTCGAGCGCAACGCGTTCAGCCGCGCCGCGCGCCAGAAGCTGCGCGTCGCGCCGGACCTCGCCGACCGCGTCGAGGCGGCGCTGGCGCGGCGGATCGTCGACTGGCTGGGCCTCGCGCGCCGCGCCGGCGCGGCGGTCGCCGGCTTCGAGAAGACGCGCGCGGCGCTGGGCCGCGGCACGCTCGTGGCCATCGTCTCCGCCGCCGACGCAAGCCCCTCCGAGGACGCGCGCCTCGCCGGGCCGGACATCCCGCGCCTAGCGCTGCTCACGCGCGACGAGCTCGGCCAGGCCTTCGGGCGCGACGTCCTCGTCCACGCGGGCATCGTCGACCGGGGCTGGGCCGCGCGGCTCGCCGCCGAGCATGCCCGCCTCGCCGGATTCCGCGGCCCCGCCGCGACCGCCCACTGATCCACCGAAACCGAAGAACACAGACCCGATCGGACCGACGATGACCGACAGCAAGGAACCCGACAGCAAGAAGCGCCTTGGCCTTGGCCTCGCCAGGCCAGGCGCGCGCCTGGATCTGCGTGGCGGCGCCGGCGATGCCGGCCAGGTGCGCCAGAGCTTTCCGCACGGGCGCACCAAGACCGTGCAGGTCGAGGTGAAGAAGAAGCGCATCATTGGCGCCCCGGTCGCGCCTGCCGCGCGGGCCGAGCCACCGGCCGCGCCCCCAGCCGTGGCACCGGCCGCGCCTGCCGCACCCGCCGCGGCGCCTGCTTCGGCACCGGCCACCATCGCGCCTGCCGCCGCTGCGCCTGCCGCCGCCGCACCCGCGCCGCGGCCCGCCGAACCGGCGCGGTCCGCGCCCATCCCGCCGCAGCGGCCCGTCATGCCGGGCAAGCCCGCCGTGCTGCGCGTGCTCACCGAGGAGGAGCGCGCAGCCCGCCAGCGCGCGCTCAAGACCCAGCAGCAGCAGCAGCGCGTCGAGGAGCTGCGCCGCCGCGAGGACACCGAATCCGCCCGCGCCGACGACGACGAGGCGCGCCGCCGCGCCGAGGACGAGGCGCGCCGCAGGGTTGAGGACAAGGATCGCCAGCGCGTCGATGCCGCGCTGCGCGCCAAGGCCGAGGACGAGAAGCGCAAGGCCGACGAGGAGGCGCGCCGCAAGCAGACCGAGGAGGACGCGCAGCGCCGAAAGACCGCCGACGCGACCGCCAGGGCCGCCGTCGCCAAGCTCGGCACCGCGGGCGCCGCCCCGGCCGAGGAGGACGACGACAAGCCGCGGCCGCGCCGCCCGGGCATGCCGGTCATCCCGCCCCGCAAGCCGACGCTCGGCCTCAAGCGCACCGACGACAAGCGCCGCCCGATGGGCAAGGTGTCGCTGCAGCAGGCGCTGTCCGACGACAACCAGTTCCGCGCCCGCTCGCTCGCCGCGATCAAGCGGCGCGCGGCCAAGGACCGCCAGGGGATGTCCGGCGGCGGCATGGCGCAGGCCAAGATCGTGCGCGAGGTCGTCATCCCCGAGGCGATCACGGTGCAGGAGCTCGCCAACCGCATGGCCGAGCGCGGCGCCGACGTCGTCAAGACGCTGATGAAGATGGGCGTCATGGCGACCATCAACCAGACGATCGACGCCGACACGGCGGAACTCGTGGTCGGCGAGTTCGGCCACAAGTTCAAGCGCGTCGCGGAGTCCGACGTCGAGATCGGCATCGGCATGGGCGACGACAGCGACGACGCGGCGCTGCCGCGCGCGCCGGTCGTGACGATCATGGGCCATGTCGACCACGGCAAGACGTCGCTGCTCGACGCGCTGCGCCAGACCGACGTCGCCGCGCACGAGGCCGGCGGCATCACCCAGCACATCGGCGCGTACCAGATCGAGACGAAGGCCGGCAGGCGCATCACCTTCCTCGACACGCCCGGCCACGAGGCCTTCACCGCGATGCGCGCGCGCGGCGCCTCGGTCACGGACATCGTCGTGCTGGTCGTGGCCGCCGACGACGGCATCCAGCCGCAGACGATCGAGGCGATCAGCCACGCCAAGGCGGCCGAGGTGCCGCTGATCGTGGCGATCAACAAGATCGACAAGCCGGGCGGCAACCCGGACAAGGTCCGCCTCGACCTGCTGCAGCACGACGTCGCGCTCGAGGGCTATGGCGGCGACGTGCTCGCCGTCGAGGTGTCGGCGCTCAAGAAGACCAACCTCGACAAGCTCGAGGACGCGATCCTGCTCCAGGCCGAGGTGCTCGACCTCAGGGCCAACCCGGAGCGCGCCGCCGCCGGCGCCGTCGTCGAGGCGAAGCTCGACCGCGGCCGCGGCGTCGTCGCCACGGTGCTGGTGCAGAAGGGCACGCTGCGCGTCGGCGACATCGTCGTCGCCGGCTCCGAATGGGGCAAGGTGCGCGCGCTGGTCGACCACAACGGCGCGGCGATCCGCGAGGCCGGCCCGTCGATGCCGGTCGAGGTGCTCGGCCTCGACGGCACGCCGTCCGCGGGCGACGACTTCGCGGTCGTCGAGTCCGAGGCGCGGGCGCGCGAGATCACGTCCTTCCGCCAGAAGCGCGCGCGCGACGCGCGCGCCGCGGCGATGGGGCGCGGCACGCTCGCCGACATGTTCTCGCGCATCCAGGAAGGCGCCGCGAAGGAACTGGGCGTCGTCGTCAAGGCGGACGTGCAGGGCTCGGTGGAGGCGATCGCCGCCTCGATCGGCAAGCTCGGCACCGACGAGGTGAAGACGCGCATGCTGCACGGCGCGGTCGGCGCGATCACCGAGGGCGACGTGGCGCTGGCCAAGGCGTCTAGCGGCATCATCGTTGGCTTCAACGTGCGCGCGACGGCGCAGGCCCGCGACATCGCCAAGCGCGACGGCGTCGAGATCCGCTACTACTCGATCATCTACAACATCATCGACGACATAAAGGCCGCGCTCAGCGGCATGCTGGCCCCGACGCTGCGCGAGAAGTTCCTCGGCAACGCCGAGATCCGGCAGGTTTTCGACGTGTCCAGGTCCGGCAAGGTCGCCGGCTGCATGGTCACCGAGGGCATGGTCAAGCGCGGCGCCAAGGTGCGCCTGCTGCGCGACAACGTCGTCATCCACGAGGGCACGCTCAAGACGCTGCGCCGCTTCAAGGACGAGGTCCGCGAGGTCCAGTCCGGCTACGAGTGCGGCATGGCGTTCGAGAACTACCAGGACATCCGTCCCGGCGACGTGATCGAGGCCTTCGAGATCGAGGAAGTGGCGCGCGCGCTGTGACGCCAGGCGGCCCAGGCAGGCCGGGCGGCCCGAAGCCGCCCTCGACGCGCCAGCTGCGCGCGGGGGAGCTCGTCCGCCGCGCGCTCATCGAGGCGCTGGCGGAGGGGCACCTGCGCGACCCGGCGCTGTCCGGCGCCAGCATCACGGTCAGCGAGGTGCGCGCCTCGCCGGACCTCAAGCACGCCTCCGCCTTCGTCCTGCCGCTGGGCGGCGGCGACGCGAAGGAGATCGTCGCGGCGCTGCGCCGCGCGCGCGGCTTCCTGCGCTCCGAGGTCGCGCGGCGGGTCGAGCTGCGCCACGCGCCGGAGCTGCATTTCGAGCTCGACCGGTCCTTCGACGAGGGCGCGCGGCTCGAGTCGTTG
>VGDA01000178.1 GCA_016869915.1 Alphaproteobacteria bacterium | reverse complement strand
TGGCCTGCGCGGCGCCGGCTTCCGCTGCATCGCGGCCCCGGACGGCGCGGCGGCGCTCGAGGCGTTGCGGCTGTGCAAGCGGAGCCTCGACGTCGTGCTCGCCGACATATACATGCCGCGCCTCGGAGGCATCGGCCTCGTGGGCGCGATGGCGCGCGCCGACGACGTCGATCCCTGGGTCCGGACCATCCTGATGTCGGGCAGGGGCTCGCCCGATATCATGCGCGAGAGCCTTCGCACCAACGCCATCGAGGTCCTCTCCAAGCCGGTCGACATGGCCGCGCTCGTCGCCGCGGTCGAACGCGCGGGCGATATCGCGGCTGCGGCGCGGCACAGGTTCTTTCCCCGGGCGCCGTCGGGCAGCGTGCCCGTCCCAGCGTCTCCCAGCGCACCCGATGCGCTCGGCGGCGGCTTCCCCTCCCTGCTCGCGGCGAGGATCCGGCGCTGCATGGCCCTCGAAAGGGAGCGCTCGGAGATCTTCGGGCGTGATCTCGTCGGCGCCCCGGCATGGGACATGCTGCTCGAGCTCCTGGACGCGAAGCTGCGCGGGCAGAGCATCTCCGTCTCGAGCCTCTGCGTCGCCGTCGACACGCCGGCCACCACCGCCCTGCGGCGGATAGACGACCTCGTCGCTGGCGGGCTCGCGCGCCGTCGCGCGGATCCGACGGATCGGCGGCGGGTCTTCGTCGAGCTCACCGACGAGGCCGTGGAGCGGCTCGACCGGTTCCTTAACGGACGTGACGTCTCCGACGAGCGGCGCCGCGACCTGTCGATGCGCCGCGCATGACCGCCGGAACGGAGGCCCCTGAGCCGAGCGCCTCGTCGCCGCGGCGGCGCGTGCTCGTCGTCGACGACGACGCCGAGCAGCTCGAGGAACTCGTGGAGCTGTTCAACGAGGCGGGCATCTCCGCCGCCTCCGCGAAAGGCGCCAGCGAGGCGTTGGAGATGCTCGCGACGGTCAACCCGCAGCTCATGCTTGTCGACATCAAGATGCCGGGTATCGATGGCATCAAGCTGGCGGGCTTCGCCCGGTCGCTCGACAGGCGCGTCGCGGTCGTCCTCATGTCGGGGGACTGGCACGCCGCGGAGGAGTCGAGGGATCGCGACGACGGCATCTTCGCCGTGGTCACGAAGCCGCTCGACCCGGCATGGCTGGTGGAGACCGCGCGGGCGCTGACGGTCTAGCTAGCCGGGCTCCGTGCCCGCGACATCCTCTCGCCGCCGCATCTGGTAGACGCGCACGAGGATCTGGGCGACCTCGGCGAAGCAGTCGTCGGGGATCGGCTCGTCCACGTCGACCTCGCGATAGAGCCGCCGCGCCACCGGGGGCACGCGCATGATCGGGACGGATGCCCGCCAGGCGAGCCATCGCAGGCGCCGCGCGACGAGGCCCGCGCCCTTTGCGATGACGATCGGGGCGCCCATGCGCCCGGGTTCGTAGAGCAGCGCGACGGCGAAATGGGTTGGGTTGACGACCAGCACGTCGGCCTTGGCCAGCGGGTGCTTCCGGCTCGTCGTCCGGCGCTTCCTGCGAAGCTCGGCGAGCTTGCTCTTCACCTCCGGCCTGCCCTCGCTCTCCTTGAGCTCCTCCTTGAGCTCCTGGCGCGACATCCGCAGCTGGGCCCGGTTGGCGGTCCGCTTCACCAGCAGGTCGACGAGGGCGAAGGCGGCGAGCAGGCCCAGCGCCAGCGGCACCAGGAGCAAGGCCGCCTCCAGCGCGAGCTTCCCCGCCTCGCGCGCCGTGCCGCCGACGCCGATCGCGACGTAGGCGCCGTGCAGGACATGGAGAGCCACGCCGAAGAGCAGCACCGCGACGAGCAGCTTGGCCGCGTTGAAGGCCGTCTGCAGCAGCGACTTCGCCCCGAAGATGCGCGAGAAGCCGCGCGCCGGGGAGAGGTTCTCGAAGGATGCGCGCAACGGGCGGAACTGGATGCGGAAGCGCTGCTGGGCGAGGCCGATCCCGATCGCGACGGCGAGGAAGGCCGCGAGCATGCCGCCCACGGGCAGGAGCCCGTCCCGCGCCATCGCCAGCGCCAGCGCCTTCGCGTCGACGCCGCGGCTCGCGATCGCCGCCATGACGTCGGCCGAGCGCGCGATCATCCCGCTCGCGGCCCAGGCGGCCAGCGGCACCGAGGCGAGGAGGGCGATCCATCCGCCCATCGCGTAGGTGTCCTGGGGAAGCATGAGCGAGCCTTCCTCGAAGGCGCGCTCGAGCCGCCTCTCGGTCGGTTCCTCGGTCTTCTCCTGGCTGTCCCCGGTCTCGGCCATGCGACCAGCTAGTCGCAGCGCCACGCGACCGCGCGTGCTACCCGGTCCGCAGCGGAGGGAAACTCAGCGCCGGCGGCCGCCGGCGTCGTAGAGGTCCGCGGCGCCCCGGTTCTTCCGGTCGGCGGCGCGCATCGCGTCGCGCAGGACGGTCAGCGTCGCGACGCGCGCGGCGATGCGCGCCTTCAGCGCCGCCGCCGCCGCCTGCAACGCGCGCATGTCGGTGGCGTCCGCCCCGGCCGCCTCGCTTCCGACACGGTGCGCCATGCGCTCCACCTCGCGCAGGAGCGTGGCGGCCGGCATGCGCAGCGGGTCGAGGGTGGAGAGCTCCTGCGTCAGCCTGGAGGCGGGGGTCATGTCGACGCCGCCCGCGGCCCGGCCGCATCCCCGCCCGCGCGCGCCTTGCGTGCCTCGATCTCCGCCATCACGACGGGCGAGAGGTTGAACGGGTCGCGCTTCGCGATCTGCTGCGCGAGCGCGTCCGACAGGACCTGCGAGGCGAACTGCTCCATCGTCTCGGACGCGCCGCCCGATCCGCCGGAGAAGGCGGAGAGCAGCTTCGGCAGCGCCGGCTTCAGCAACTGCGCCGTCATGGCGGCCTGGAAGGCGGCAGCGGCGCGCTCGTCGCGCCTGGCCCCGCCCGCATTCCCGAGCCCCGCGCGTGGCATGGCCCCAGACAGCATCACCATCACCGTACCTCCAGGTCTGCGCGCAGCGCGCCGGCCGACTTGAGAGTCTGCAAGATCCCGATCAGGTCGCGCGGGCTCACGCCGAGCGAGTTGAGCCCGTTGACGAGGTCGCGCAGCGAGGCGCCGCGCGCCAGCATGGCGACGCGGCCGGTGCCGCTCTCGGTGACCTGCACCTCGGTGCGGTTCACGGTCGTGGTCGTCCCCGTCGAGCTGAAGGGCGAGGGCTGCGAGACCTGCGGCGTCTCCGTGATCCGCACGGTCAGGCTTCCTTGCGCGATCGCGACCGGGGCGATCTTCACGTCCTGGTTGATGACGATCACCCCGTTCTCCTCGTTGATGACGACGCGCGCGTGCTGGTCCGGGACGACGCTGAGCTTCTCTATCTCCGTCATCAGCGCGACGACGCCGCCGGGATAGCCGGCCGGGACGGCGACGCGGATCGTGCCCGAATCCATCGTCTCGGCGGCGGCACCGCCGAGGAAGGCGTTGATCGTCGCGGAGACGCGCGACGCGGTGGTGAAGTCCGGCGAGCGCAGCGCCACGGTGACGGCCTTCATGTCGCGCAGCGAGAAGCCGACCGAGCGTTCGACGATCGCGCCGTTCGGGATGCGCGCCGAGGTCGGGACGCCGCGCGTGACCGAGGCCGCCGCGCCCTCGGCGGAGAAGCCGCCGACCGCGAGCGGGCCCTGCGCGACCGCATAGACCTCGCCGTCGGCGCCCAGCAGCGCCGTGACGAGCAGCGTCCCGCCAAGCAGGCTCTTCGCGTCGCCCAGCGCCGACACGACGATGTCGACCCTGCTGCCGGGGCGGGCGAAGGGGGGGAGCGTGGCCGTCACGATGACGGCCGCGGTGTTCTGGGTCTTCAGCGCCGCGTCCTTGGCGTTGACGCCAAGGCGGTCGAGCATGCCGAGCAGGGACTGGCGCGTGAACACCGAGTTGGAGATCGTGTCGCCCGTGCGGTTGAGGCCGACGACCAGCCCATATCCGACCAAGACGTTGTCGCGGACCCCTTCGAAGTCGGCGATATCCTTCAACCGCGCCGAGTAGTCCTGCTGCTGCGCCGGCGCGTGCAGGGATACCAGTAGGAGCAGCGCCGAGAGGGCGCTGGCAAGGACGGTCGAGGGACGATGGGGCATCGTGGGGGCCAAAATCTTTGCTGTCGTGGCTTCGGCCCGGTATTTGCAAAGGCCATGCCATGCGGCGGCAGTCGAAAAGGATCCGGCTGGCCCGCCCCGGGAATTCCCAGGCATATCTCTGGACGGAGCGAACGGCCATGCGCGTAGGCAAGTCGGGTGGTGCGAAGGGCGTCGGCGGGAAGGCTCCCGCGCGCAGGGGTGGGGAGTTTTCGGTGCCGGCCGGGCCGGAGCGCGCGTCAGGCGTCGCCGCGGCGGCAGGCGTCGATCCGGCGGGCGGCCTGGACCTCGCGGGATCGCTCCTCGCGATCGAGGACCGGCGGCGCGCCATCGAGCGCGGCAAGGCCTCGCTCGACTGCCTCGACCAGCTGCGCCTCGACATCCTCGAGGGAGAGGTGAGCCCCGCGACCGCTTCGCGCCTGGCGAAGCTCGTGGACGAGGCCGGCGGAGAATCGCTCGATCCCGAGCTGCGCGAGACCGTGGAGGAGATCCGCTTCCGGCTGCGCTTCGAGGCGGCGCGCCTGGCGAAGGGTGGGCGCCGCGGCGCGGGAGGCTGACGAATGTCGAGGCGCGAGCGCTCAGGCCCTCGGCTCCGTGTCGCCAGCGGGCTCGCCGGGATCGCCGAGCAGCTCGGTGCTGGCGGCGGCGTCGATGTTCTCGGCGCGGATCTTCTCCCACAGCTCGCGCCGGAGCACCTGCACGGAGGCAGGATGCCTGACCGACAGCTTGACCGTCCGGCCGCGCACCTCCTCGACGACGATCTCGATGTCGTCGCCGAGCATGAGGGACTGGCCAATGCGTCGCGTGATGAAGAGCATGTCGCCTGCGCGCGGCTCCAGCCTGTGGGCATGCGCGCGGATGCGCGCCCTGCGTCAGGCGTGGAGGATACTCCAACGGATCCCCGCCGCGACAGGACATTGCCGCCCGGCGTCGCCCGGCGTGCCTGGCGCGCCGCCTCCCTGGCGCTCGCCCTGTGCGCCTGCATCCTCGCCGTGGCCCCGGGAGCGCTGGCGAGCGACGTCGCGACCGCCCAGAAGGTGGTCAAGGACGTGTTCGGCGGCGGCAACATGTATCGCGTCACCGAGCGTCGCACGCTCCCCTTCCGCGAGCTGATCAACACCGGCGCCGAGAGCGGCGCGACCTTCCGCTTCGTCGACGAGACCGTGCTCTCCGTCGGCGAGAACGCCGAGCTGCGGCTCGACGAGTTCGTCTTCGACCCCGCGACGAAGGGAATCAAGGGCGCGGCGTCGATGACCCGCGGCGCGCTGCGCTTCGTGGGCAGCGCCGCGGCCAAGGACGTGTCGATCCGCACGCCGGCGGGCACGCTCGGGATCCGCGGCACGGCCTTCACCATGCGCGTCGACGGCACGCTGCTCGAGCTCGAGGTGCAGGAGGGACAGGTCTCGCTGGTGGCGGGCGGCGCGGCGAGCGTGGTCCGGCAGGGCGAGTTCGTGTCGCTGCGCGCCGGCGTCGCCGGCGTGCAGCGCGGCCAGCCGAGCCCCGCCTTCCGCGCCGCGATCGCGCAGATCGTGCGCTCGCTCGGCGCTGCGCCGCAGCGCGCGGCGGCGCCGGGGGGCGGCCCGCGCGAGGTGCGCGACGCGGCCGGCCGTCCGGTCGGCTTCCTCGTGGTGCAGGCGAATGGCCGCGTCGACGCGCAGGACGCGCAGCGCCGCCTCGTCGCCTTCTACGACCCGGCGCAGCGCGCGACGTTCGGCGCCGACGGCAGGCGCATCGGCGACGGCGACCGGCTGGAGCAGGTCCTGCGCGGAGGTCGCTGAGCGCCGGATGGTCCGTAGCGGACCATGTTCCGGCGCCGTCTCGATGCGCACGCGTTGACTCCGGCGGCGCGCGATGGATTCATGCGAGGGCTTGCGATGTGCAGGCTCCACGCAATGAGCGTGGCTCAACTCCAGGACGGAGTGCTTCGAAATGGCTCTCAACGTCGTTTCCAACTACGCTGCCAATGTCGCGCAGCGCCATCTCCAGAAGGCGGATGCCGAGGCGTCCCGTTCGGTCGCCAAGCTCTCCGCGGGCACGCGAGTGCTTTCCGCGGCAGACGACGCGGCTTCGCTCGCGGTCGGGCTGTCGCTCAAGGCCAACGTGGTCAGCCTGAAGCAGGCCGGGGTCAATGTGGGCCAGGCGGCCTCGGCGATCCAGATCGCCGAAGGCGCCATGTCGACCGTTTCCGATATCCTGCTGCGCATGAAGACGCTCGCCGTGCAGGCGTCGTCGGACCAGCTCGCGAGCACCCAGCGCACGATGCTGAACTCCGAGTTCTCCGCGCTCCTCCTCGAGGTCGATCGCGTGGCGGCGGTCACGAACTTCGACGGCCAGACGCTGACCACCGGTTCGCTGTCCACCACCGGCCTGAAGTTCCAGGTCGGCCATTCCCACACCACCAACGACTCGATCGAGGTCAAGATCGACGGCATCGACACCACCGACCTGTCGGTCACGGGCAAAGCCGTGGACACCTACGCCAACGCGACAACCGCGCTCTCCGCGATCAACACCGCGATCGACACGATCGCAACGTCGCGCGCGAAGCTCGGCGCCAACCAGAACCGGCTGGAGTTCGCCGCGGCGAACATCGCCACGCAGATGGAGAACGCGGAGGCCGCGCGCTCCACGCTGATGGACCTCGACGTCGCGGCGGAGATGAGCATCTTCACCTCGAACCAGATCCTGCAGCAGGCCGGCGTGAGCATGCTCGCGCAGGCGAACCAGATGCCGCAGAACCTGCTGCGGCTCTTCCGCTGACGGCGGGGGTGCGACACAGGACGTAGCGTAGTCCGTGCCGGGGGCGCTAGGCGCCTCCGGCACGCCGACTTGGAGACCAGCGATGGATTTCTCTTCGATCTCAGGAGCAGGGCTGGCCGCGTTGGCCGCGGCCGGCGCCGGGATTCGGAAGTCCGCCGCGCCGGCGCCCGACGCGCCGCCCCCGGCTTCCCCCGAGGCACCGCCGCCGCCATCGACGGGCAACTCGCCCGTCGCGCGCGCGCCGAAGCCCACGGTGACCGACGTGCAGACGCATTTCGACGCCATGACCAAGACCCTGGTCGCCAGCGTCGTCGACAAGGAGACGGGGTCCGTCGTGTCCGAGGTCCCGCCGGAGGCGCTGCGCATCCTCGCCCAGCGCACCGCGGAGTTCCGCGGCAAGATCTTCGACGCCAAGGCGTGACGGGC
>VGDA01000177.1 GCA_016869915.1 Alphaproteobacteria bacterium | reverse complement strand
GAGCCTGTCCATCAGCGGCTGGGCACAGTGATGCCCGCCGCGGCAGGCGACGCCGAGGGTGTCGAGGATCTGGCAGACGTCGTGCGGATGCGCGCCCGCCATCTCGAAGGAGACGACGCCGATGCGCCGCTGCAGCCCCGCCGGGCCGACGACGCGCACGCGGCGATCCGCGGCCAGCCCGTCGAGCAGGCGCTGGGCGAGCGCCATCTCGTGCGCGGCGACCGCGCTCCAGTCCAGCGCCGACAGGAAACGGATGGCGGCGCCGAGCCCGACCGCCTGCGCGATCGGCGGCGTGCCCGCCTCGAAGCGGCGCGGCGGATCGGCATAGGTCGAGCGCGCGAGCGTCACGCTGCGGATCATCTCGCCGCCGCCGAGGAAGGGCGGCATGGACTCCAGCACCTCGCGTCGCGCCCAGAGCGCGCCGATGCCGCTGGGCCCGTGCATCTTGTGTCCGGTCAGGACGTAGAAGTCGACGCCGAGCGACGGGACGTCGACCGGGCCATGCGGCGCGCGCTGGCTGCCGTCGAGCAGGACCCGCGCGCCGACGCCGCGCGCCGCGGCGACCAGCGCATCGACGTCCGTCACCGCGCCGGTGACGTTCGAGACATGCGTGGCGGCGATGATCCGCGTGCGCGGGCCGACGAGGCGGGGCAGGGCCCCGAGGTCGAGGCGGCCCTCCGGCGTGGCCGGGATGCCGCGGATGACGAGGCCCGCGCGCTCCGCCGCGAGCTGCCACGGCACGATGTTCGAGTGGTGCTCGAGCTCGGTGAGCAGGATCTCGTCGCCCGGAGACAGCAGCCGCGTCCAGGACTGCGCCACGATGTTCAGCGCCGCGGTGGCGCCCGACGCGAAGACGATCTCGTCCGCGCGCACGCCGAGCCACCGCGCGACGTCGGCGCGCGCGGCCTCGTAGGCCTGCGTGGCCTCTTCCGCGAGGGCATGGACGCCGCGATGCACGTTGGCGCGGTGCATGGCGTCGTGCTCGCGCACCGCGTCGAGCACCGCGCGCGGCACCTGCGAGGTGGCCGCGTTGTCGAGGTAGCGCAGCTTCCGGCCGCGCACCTCGCGCGCGAGGATCGGGAACTCCCTGCGGATCGCGGCGGGGTCGAAGCTCATGCGCTGCGCTCGCGCAGGGCCGCCAGCGCCGCCGGCGTGTCGACGTCGAGCAGGACCGCGTCGTCCTGCATCTCCACCTCGCAGACCTGGTCGGCATGCGCGCCGAGGAGGCCGCGCGCGCCCTGGTCGCCCTCCAGCGCCTTCATCTCGGGCACGAAGCGCGCGTCCCAGAGGATCGGGTTGCCGCGCTTGGCGCGATGGGTGGGGATGCAGATCGCGCGGCCCTCGCCGGGGGCGAAGGCGGCGATCAGCCGGTCGAGATGCGCCGAGGTCACGCGCGGCATGTCGCCGAGCAGGACGAGCACGCCGTCGATGTCGGCAGGCAGCGCGGCGAGGCCGGCGCGCAGCGACGCGCTCAGCCCCTGCGCGTAGTCGCTCGCCTCCACGAGCACAGCGTCGCGACCGGCCAGCGCCTGGCGCACGCGCGGTGCCTCGTTGCCGAGCACGACGACGGTCGCGACGGCCTGCGAGCCGAGCGCCGCGTCGACGGCGCGGCGCGCCATCGGCGCGCCATCGACCTCGACGAGGAGCTTGTTGGCCGGTGCCATGCGGCTCGACCGTCCCGCGGCCAGCACGACCGCCGCGATGCGCGGCTGGCGCGGCGGCTGCGGGGCCGGCGAGGCGCTCTGGCGCGGCAGCGGCCTGGACGGGATCTCCGCGAGGAGCCCGCCGGCGCCCATGCGCATGATTTCCGCGCGCCCGAACGTCAGGCCGGCCGCGACGCGCTGCAGCACCCAGTCGAAGCCGTTGAGCTTCGGCGAGCGCGCGCAGCCGGGCAGCCCGATGACGGGGACGCCGCCGAGCGCGCCGAAGAGCAGCAGGTTCCCCGGATCGACGGGCATGCCGAAATGCTCGACCGTGCCTCCGGCCGCGACGATCGCCGCCGGCACGACGTCGCGGCGGTCGACGACCGCGGAGGCGCCGATCACGAGCAGGAGCTCGGCGCCCGCGGAACGCGCGGCGGCGAGGGAGGCGGCGACGGCGCTGGCCTCGTGCGCGACCACGACGTCGCTGGACAGGACGCCGCCGACGCCAGAGACCCGCGCGCGCGTGGTCTCCACCGTGCCCGCGAGCACGCTGGGCTTCGTGCCGGGCAGGCGCGTCTGCACCAGCGCGGCGCGCAGTGGGCGGAAGCGGGCCACGCGCAGGAAGGGCCGCGCGGCGCCGACCCGCGCGAGCACGGCGTCGAGCGCCGCGCGCGGCGCCGCGAAGGGGATGATCTTGACCGTCGCGGCCATCTGGCGCGGGGCGATCGGCGCGTGCGGAGGAAGCAGCGCGATCGTGATCGATTCGTGGATCTCGTTCGCCTCGTCGAGCGCGCGCTGGTCGTAGGCGACCAGTCCCGCGGCAGTGGCGTAGATGTTGGCGCGTCCGGTGAACGCCGCGGAGACGACGAGGTTCTCGCCCGCGATCGCGCGCGCGATCGCCGTGGCCGCCTCGTCCTCGCCGACGTCGCCATCCTCCAGCCGCGCCGCGACGACGCTTGCGATCCCGGCGCGCGCGATCGCGTCGATGTCGGCGCGGTCGAGGACGCGCCCCTTGCGGAAGGCGAAGCCGTCGCCCTTCAGGCCGTGGGCGAGCATCGCCCCCTCGGCGTCGGAAAGCGGCATCTCGCCGAAGATCATCGGCGCGTCCCGCCGCCGCGGCGCACGGCCGTCACCTGGCCCATGATCGACAGCGCGATCTCCGCCGGCGAGAGCGCGCCGATGTCGAGCCCGACGGGGCCGTGGATGCGCGCCAGCGCCGCCTCGCCATGGCCGAGCGCGGAGAGGCGCTGCAGGCGCGCGGCATGCGTCTTCCGGCTGCCGAGCGCGCCGATGTAGAACGCCGGCGACTTCAGCGCGACGTCGAGCGCCGGGTCGTCGAGCTTCGGGTCGTGGGTCAGCGTGACGACCGCGGTGCGCATGTCCGGCCTGAGCTTCTCCATCGCCTCGTCCGGCCAGTCGCCGGAGACCGCGATGCCGTCGAAGCGCTGGCTCGCCGCGAAGGCGCGGCGCGGGTCGACGATCGTGACGCCGTAGCCAGAGAGCGCGCCCATGCGCGCCAGTGGCTCGGCGATGTGCACCGCGCCGACCACGACGAGGCGAGGTGGCGGCGCGAAGACATGCACGAAGACCTTGCCCGCCGGGGTCTCGAACGAGGTGCTCTCGTCGGACTTCAGCGCCTCCTGCGCCGCCGCGACCATGTCGACGTCGAGGCATAGCTCGCCCTCGGATCCGCCAGCGGTGACGAGAAGCTGCGAACCGCTGCGCAGGTTGGTGAGCAGCGCGACGGGCGTGGCGGCGGCGCGCAGCTCGGCGAGCCGCTCGAAGGTCGCGGGCTTCATGCGTCGATTCTCTCGACATAGACCTGCACCTTGCCGCCGCAGGCGAGGCCGACCTCCCAGGCCTGCTCGTTGGTCACGCCGAAGTCGAGCAGCCGTGGCCTGCCCGTCGCGATCGCGTCGACCGCCTCGCGGATGACAGCGCCCTCGATGCAGCCGCCGGAGACCGAGCCGGCGAAGCGGCCGGACTCGTCCACGACGAGCTGGCTGCCGACGGGCCGGGGGCTCGAGCCCCAGGTGGTGACGACGGTCGCGAGCGCGACGCCGCGCCCGGCGGCGCGCCATTCGGCCGCGGTGGCGAGGATGTCGCTGGATTCCGTTGCGTCCATGCTCTGGCTCCCGTCGTGTTCAGGCCGCGGGCGCGGCCTGCGGCCGGCCCTTCCACTGGTAGCGCCGCCGCGTCGCCGGCGCGTCCGCGGACAGCACCTCGGCGATCGCGCCAAGGCTGTCGAGGTTGTGCGCGGGGCGGAAGTCGTCGACGAAAGGCAGCATCGCCCTCGCGCCGGAGGAACGCGGCTCGAAGCCATCGAAGCGCAGGAGGGGGTTGAGCCACACCAGGCGGCGGCAGGACTTCGACAGGCGCTCGACCTCCTCGCGCAGGCCGAGCGCGGCGTCGCGGTCCAGCCCGTCGCTGATCAGCAGCACCGTCGCGTTCTGCCCGAGCACGCGCCGGCTCCAGCGCAGGTTGAACTCGGCCAGCGTATGGCCGATGCGCGTGCCGCCGGCCCAGTCCTCGACGCTCTCGCTGACGCGCTCCATCGCCTTGTCTGGGTCCTTCTGGCGCAGCGCGCGGGTGACGTTGGTGAGCCGCGTGCCGAACAGGAAGACATGCACCCGCGCGCGGTCGTTGGTGAGCGCATGCAGGAAATGCAGGAACATCCGCGTGTAGCGCTCCATCGAGCCGGAGATGTCGCAGAGCACGACCAGCGGCGGCACGCGCATGCGCGGCTCGCGGCGCGCGAACTCGGCGGAGTTCCCGCCGCTGCGCGCCCAGCGCCGCAGCGTGGCGCGGAAGTCGATGCGCGATCCGCGCCGCGACGGCCGGAAGCGGCGCGTCTTCATCTCGTTGAAGGGCAGGGCGAGGCGCTGCAGCGCGAGCTTCGCCTGCGCGAGCTCCGCGGTCGACATCTGCTCGAAGTCCTTCTGCTGCAGCAGCTCGCGGTCGGACCACGTCATCACCGCGTCGACCTGCCGCTCCTCCTCCTTCTCGCGCGGGTCGGGCGGGCGCTGGCGCTCGTGGTCGCGGCCGGCCTGGAAGGCCTCCGCAAGGCGGCGCGACAGCTTCTCGCGCTCCTTCGGGTCCGGCTCCTCGCCGGCGCCTCGGGCCTGCGGCAGCAGGAAGTTCAGCATCCGCTCGAGGAACTTCGGGTCGCGCCAGAACATTCGGAACGCCTGGTCGAAGACCTCGCGCTGGTCGCGGCGGTTCACGAACACGGCGTGCAGCGTCCAGTAGAAGTCGTCGCGCGATGCGACGCCGATGGCCTCCAGCGCGCGCACGGCCTCGATCGCGCGGCCGGGGCCGATCGGCAGGCCCGCGCCGCGCAGCACGCGCGCGAAATGGACGACGTTCGCGACGAGCGTGCCGTCGCGCTCCTGTCCCGGCTTGTCGGTCGGCGGCGTCATGCGCCCGCGGTCGCGAGCTCCGAGCGGACCTGGGCGAGCATCTGCGCCGCGGTCGCGCCGCGGATGCGGGCGATGTCGTCCTGGTACTTGAGGACGGCGCCGAGCGTGTCGTTGATCGTGTCGGGGTCGAGCTCGATGCGGTCGAGCGCCACCAGCGCCTTGGCCCAGTCGATCGTCTCGGCGACGCCCGGGACCTTGAACAGCTCCTCGGAGCGCAGCTTGTGCACGAAGCCTACCACCTCGCGGCTCAGCCGCGCCGGCGCCTCGGGCGCCTTGATGCGCAGGATCTCGAGCTCGCGCGCCATGTCCGGATAGTCGACCCAGTAGTAGTAGCAGCGGCGCTTCAGCGCATCGTGGATCTCGCGGGTGCGGTTCGAGGTGACGATGGTGATCGGCGGCGCCGGCGCCTTGACGGTGCCGAACTCCGGGATCGTCACCTGCCAGTCGGAGAGCGTCTCGAGGAGGAAGGCCTCGAAGGGCTCGTCGGCGCGGTCGAGCTCGTCGATCAACAGCACCGGCGGACCGGCGACGTCCGGCGTCATCGCCTGGAGGAGGGGGCGGCGGATCAGGAAGCGCTCGGAGAAGATCTCCTCCTCGACGGAGGCGCGGCCGCCGGCGCCGCCGGCCTCTGCCATGCGGATCTCGATCATCTGGCGCGCGTAGTTCCACTCGTAGACCGCTGCCGCGACATCGAGGCCCTCGTAGCACTGCAGGCGGATGAGCCGCCGGCCGAGGGTCTGGGCGAGCACCTTGGCGATCTCGGTCTTGCCGACGCCGGCCTCGCCCTCGAGGAAGAGAGGGCGGTCGAGCCGCAGCGCGAGGGTCACGGCCGTCGCGAGGCTGCGATCCGCCACGTATCCGGCGCCGGAGAGGAGGGCGAGCGTCTCGGAGACGTTGCTGGGGAGGGAGGCTGTCATCTGCATGATCCGCGGGCTGGGGCAGGGCGTGTCGAAGGATGCCCTGGACGATGGTTGGGGAAGATAGTGCAGCGGCCCGGCTGGACGATATGGCGGATTGGCCGCGCGGCCGCGGGGGATGGAGCCTGCTGGCTCCCCTCCCGTCCGCGCGACGGTACGGGTGGACGGACCTGGCTCCCCTCCCGTCCGCGCATCGCGCGGATGGGAGGGGTGGCGCCGCGCGGCAGCGCGGCGACGGGGAGGGCAAGGGGGCGCGGGGGGCGCGGGGGGCGCGGGGGGCGGGGTGGGCGCGCGCGGGCCGCCAAAGCGAAAGGGGCGCCCGGATCGCTCCGGACGCCCCCTCGATCGTCGCAGTTCGCGCGCGGCGTCAGCCGGCCGCGGCGACCGCGCGCTTCGCCATCACCGTGATGAGGTGGGCGCGGTACTCAGGCGTGCCGTGGATGTCGCCGTTGCAGGTGCCGGCCGGGACCGTCACGCCGTCGAGGGCGGCAGGGCTCCAGTTCTTGTCGAGCGCGGCCTCCATCGACTTCATGCGGATGACGCCGTTGCCGGCGCCGGTCACGGCCACGCGCGCGCCCTGCGCCGTCTTCGCCACGAACACGCCGATCATGGCGTAGCGCGAGGCGGGCGAGGGGAACTTCATGTAGGCGGCCTTCTGGGGCACCGGGAAGGAGACCTTCGTGATCACCTCGCCCGGCTTAAGCGCGGTCTCGAAGACCGAGACGAAGAACGCATCCGCCGCGATCTGGCGCTGGTCTGTGTGGACCGTGGCGCCGAGGCCCAGCACCGCGGCCGGGTAGTCGGCGGCGGGGTCGTTGTTGGCGACCGAGCCGCCGATCGTGCCGCGGTTGCGCACCTGCGGGTCGCCGATGCCTTCGGCGAGCGCGGCGAGGGCCGGGATGGCCTTCCTGACGTCGGCCGAGCCGGCGACCGCGGCATGGGTCGACGTGGCGCCTATCGTGACGGCGCCGCCGGCGGCCGAGATCCCCTTGAGGTCCGTCGCGCCGCCGAGGTCGATCACGTCGGTCGGCTTCGCGAGCCTCTGCTTGAGCGTCGGGATCAGGGTCTGCCCGCCCGCCATGTACTTGGCGTCGGACTTGCCCTTGGCCTTGGAGGCGGCGTCTGCCGCGGAGGAAGCCTTGTGGTAGGCGAAATCGTACATCTTCAGGAACTCCCCTTACTCGGCGGCCTTGCGATGGGCGCCGTTGATGACGGACCAGACCTTCTGCGGGCTGGCAGGCATGTCCATGTGGGTCACGCCGTGGTCCTTGAGCGCGTCGACGACGGCGTTGATCACCGCGGGCGGGGAGCCGATGGCCCCCACCTCG
>VGDA01000176.1 GCA_016869915.1 Alphaproteobacteria bacterium | reverse complement strand
CGCTGGACGAGGTCAAGCTCGTCGCGGTGCCTGATCGCGACGCCCGGCGGGAAGCCCGCGTCGTGCGGGTACTTGCCCGGGTCGTCGGTGGTGACGACGACGCGGCGCACGCCCTCGGCGAGCACCTGCGCGGCTATCATCGGCACGGAGAGCGGGCCGTCCACCGGCTGGCCGCCGGTCATCGCGACCGCGTCGTTGAACAGGATCTTGTAGGTGATGTTCACCTTTGCGGCGACGGCGGCGCGGATCGCGAGCAGGCCCGAGTGGAAATACGTGCCGTCGCCGATGTTCGCGAAGATGTGCTTCGTGTCCGTGAACGGCGCCTGCCCGATCCAGTTGCAGCCTTCGCCGCCCATGTGCGTGAAGGTCGCGGCGCCGCGGTCCATCCACACCGTCATGAAGTGGCAGCCGATGCCGGCGGAGGCGCGGCTGCCCTCGGGGATGCGCGTCGAGGTGTTGTGCGGGCAGCCCGAGCAGAAGAAGGGCGTCCGGCGGAAGGCATGCGCGCCGGCGCCGCGCGCGCGCAGCGTCTCCGCGATGCGCGCCGCGCGCGCCTGGACATGCGCGGGAAGGCCGAGGCGCGCGAGCCTGGCGGCGAGCGCGACGGCCACCTGCGCTGGCGACAGCTCGTCTGCGGCGCAGAGCAGCTCGCGGCCATGCTCGTCGAGCTTGCCGAAGACGCGCGGGCGCCGGTCCGCCGGCCAGTTGAAGAGATGGTCCTTGAGCTGGTGCTCGATGACCGAGCGCTTCTCCTCGACGACCAGCACCTCCTCGAGCCCGGCGGCGAAGTCGCGCGCGCCCTCCGGCTCGAGCGGCCAGGGCAGGGCGACCTTGAAGAGGCGGATGCCCAGCGCGCGCGCGAGGTCCTCGCCGATGCCGAGCATCTCCAGCGCCTGGCGCGTGTCGAGGTAGGACTTGCCCGTCGCGGCGATGCCGAAGCGCGCCGATGGCGCGTCCATGACGACGCGGTCGAGGCGGTTGGCGCGCGCATAGGCGAGCACGGCGCGCGACTTGTGCCGCTGCAGCCGGAATTCCTGCTCGTTCCAGTCGTCGGGCCAGCGGATATGCAGGCCGCCCGGCGGCATCTCGAAGCCCTCGGGGCGGACGACCTGCACGCGATGCGGGTCGACATGCACGGAGGCCGAGGACTCGGTGGTCTCGCCGACGCACTTGAACCCGACCCAGCAGCCGCTGAAGCGGCTCATCGCCCATCCATGCAGGCCGAGGTCGAGGAATTCCTGCACCCCCGCGGGGTTGAGCATGGGGATCATCGTCCCCATGAAGACATGCTCGCTCTGGTGCGGGACGGTCGAGGACTTGGCCGCGTGGTCGTCGCCGGCGAGCAGCAGCACGCCGCCATTCGGCGACGTGCCGGCGAGGTTGCCGTGGCGGAACACGTCGCCCGAGCGGTCGACGCCCGGCCCCTTGCCGTACCACATCGAGAACACGCCGTCGTAGCGCGCGCCCTCGAACATGTTGACCTGCTGCGTGCCCCAGACCGCGGTGGCCGCGAGGTCCTCGTTCACGCCGGGCTGGAAATGGACATGGCTCGCCTTCAGGAAGCCGCGCGCCTTCCACATCGCCTGGTCGACGCCGCCCACCGGCGAGCCGCGATAGCCGGTCACGAAGCCTGCGGTGTTCAGCCCGTCCGCGAGGTCGCGCTGGCGCTGCATCATCGGCAGCCGCACCAGCGCCTGGGTCGCGGTCACGAAGACGCGGCCGCTCTCCCGCGCGTACTTGTCGTCGAGCGTGATCGTCGGGTCGGGTCGCGTTCCGTCGGGCGGCATGGCGTCAGGCTAGCGCGCCGCCGCCGCCCGCCACAATGAGCCGCCTCGGGCGAAGCCATGCCGGGGCATGGTGGATCGCGCCGCGCGCCGCATGGCTTCAGGCCGCGCCGCGCGCGCCTGCGCCGGGCAGGCAGGCCACCGCGTTGGCGACGAGCGCGAGCCCGTTGCCGCCCGAGGCGCTGAGTATCGATTCGGGATGGAACTGCACCGCGGCGACGGGCAGGTGGCGATGCCTGACGCCCATCACCAGGCCGGTCTCGTTCATCGCCGTGACGACCAGTTCGCCATGCGGGAAGTCCGCCATGCGCGCGGTCAGCGAATGATACGCGCCGACCGCGAGCGGCAGCGGCAGGCCGGCGAAGATTCCCTGGCCGTCATGCACGACCGTCCAGGCCTTGCCGTGCCGGGGCTGCGCGAGCACGTCGAGCGAGCCGCCGAAGGCCTCCACCATGCCCTGGAGGCCGAGGCAGACGCCGAATTGCGGGATGCGGCGCTCCGCGAGCGCGCGCACCAGCGCGGGCACGCCGAAATCGGCCGGTCGCGCGGGGCCGGGCGAATGCACGACGAGGTCGGGCGCGAGCGCGGCGATCGCCCCGGCCGGTTGGCCATGGCGATAGGTGCGGACCTCGGCGCCGGTCTGGCGGAAGTAGTCGGCGAGGGTGTGGACGAAGGAGTCCTCGTTGTCGACGAGCAGCACGCGGCGTCCCCTGCCGGGCAGCGCCCGCGCCGCCGTCGTCGCCGGCGCGGGATCCGGCGACAGGGCGCGGAACAGCGTCGTCGACTTGAGGCGCGTCTCGCGTTCCTCCTCCGGGCCCGTCGAGTCCCACACGATGGTGGCGCCGACGCGGTAGCGCGCGACGCCGTCGCGCAGGTGGATCGTGCGGATCGTGATGCCGGTGTTGACGTCGCCGTTGAACAGGAACGCGCCGACCGCGCCGCCGTACCAGCCGCGCGCCGAGGGCTCCTCCGCCTCGACGATCGAGGCGGCCATGCGCTTGGGCGCGCCGGTGAGCGTCACGGCCCACATGTGCGACAGGAAGGCGTCGATGCCGTCGAAGCCCTCGCGCAGCCTGCCCTCGACATGGTCGACGGTGTGGAAGAGGCCGGCATAGGTCTCGATCTGGCGCCGCGCGAGCAGCCGCACCGAGCCGGGCTCGCAGACGCGCGCCTTGTCGTTGCGGTCGACGTCGGTGCACATCGTCAGCTCGACCTCGTCCTTCTCGGAGTTGATCAGCGCCTTGAGCCGCTCGGCGTCCTCCATGGCATCGCTGCCGCGCCGCGCGGTGCCAGAGATCGGGCAGGATTCGACGCGCCGGTCCTCGACACGCACGAACATCTCCGGGCTGGTGCCGACGAGCTGCTCGTCGCCCAGCTGGATCAGGAACTCGTAGGGGCTGGGATTGATGCGCGTCATGCGCTCGAAGAGCTGCGAGGGCGCGCCCTCGTGGCGGGCGCGGAAGGTGCGGCTCAGCACGACCTCGAAGATGTCGCCGACGCGGATACGCTCGCGCGCGCGATCGACCATCGCGGCGTATTCGGCGTCGGCGAGGTCGCTGTCGATCGCCGGCGCGGCGGGCGGCGCGCGGCGCGCGGCCGCGAGCGGCGAGAAGGCCGCGCGCGCGCGGCCATAGGTCGTGGTCTCGCCGCGCGTGAACTCGTAGTCGACCGAGAAGGCCTCCTCCTTGCGCCGGTCGACCACGACCAGAGAGTCCGGGAGGAAGAGGTGGATGTCCTTGGCGCCGTCGCCGCGCGCATGGCGCAGGGCCATCGGCTCGAAGCGGAAGAGAAGGTCGTAGCCGAAGGCGCCGTAGAGTCCGAGGAAGCGGTCCTGGAGCCCGGCGAAGCCGCGCACGAGATGGCGCAGCGGCGTCACCAGCGAAGGCTGGCGGCTGCGCTCCTCCTCCGAGAAGCCGATGGCGCCGGCGGCGACCTCGAAGACCGCCTCGCGCGGGCCGCGCGACACCTCGGCCGTGTCAGGGGCCGCCGCGAGCACCGGCGCGAGCAGTGAGACCAGCGCCTCGCCGCGGCCGTTCAGCGCGCGCAGCGCGAGACGACGCTCGTGGCCGACGATCTCCAGCGGCGGCTCGGCGAAGCCGAAGGCCCAGCGCGAGTAGCGGCCGGGGTAGTCGACGCCGGAGGAGAAGAGCCCGCCGCGCGTGGAATCGAGGCGCTCGGCGAGGCCGTCCAGGGCGTTCACGGCGTCGAGGGGACGTCGCGTGGCGTCGACCGCGATGCCGTCGCGGGTGAGGAAGCTGCTCTGCATGGGTGCGCGCTCCAGCTGCGGCCGGGCGCAAGGCGCGCCGTCCGCGTCGACGGGGCCGCTTCGCGCCGCGGTGGCGGCGGAAGGCAGGCGGATTCAGGAAATGGGAAAAGGAAAGGGTGCGATCGGTGACGGCGTCACCACCACCAGCGGCGGCGCCAGGTGGCGCGCGCGGCAACGACGGAAGCGGTCGCGATGGCGATGCGGTCGATCACGGCCGCGACGCTCGCATCGCCGCGCGCCGCGGTCAAGCGCCCGCGCGCGCGTCAGCCGTAGAGCGCGTCGATCGTCGCGGCATGGGCGGCGCGGATGGCGTGGCGCTTGATCTTCATGGTCGACGTCATGAGCCCGTTGGCGACCGTGAAGCCCTCGGCCAGCACCGCGAACTTGCGCAGCCGCTGCTCCGGCGGGAGCTGCGCGTTGACGCGCGCCACCGCCGCCTCGACGCGCGCGCGCAGCGCCGCCTCGTCGCCGGCCTCGCGCGCGGCCTCCTCGCGCGGCACGAGCAGCGCGACGAGGTAGGGGCGCCGGTCGCCATGGACCATGGCCTGCGCGATCTCCGGCTGCAGCGCCAGCATGCCCTCGATGCGGGCGGGCGCGATCATGTCGCCGCCGGAGGTCTTGATGAAGTCCTTCTTGCGGTCCGTGATGCGCAGGTAGCCGTCGGCGTCGAGCTCGCCGATGTCGCCGGTATGCAGCCAGCCGTCGCGGATCGCCGCCGCGGTTGCCTCGGGGTCGCGCCAGTAGCCCTTCATCACGAGCTCGCCGCGCACCAAGATCTCGCCGTCCTCGGCGATGCGCAGCTCGACGTCCTTGAAGGGCGGGCCGACCGTGTCGAGCTTCACGCGCCCCGGCGGGTTGGCGCTGATCACCGGGCCGGCCTCGGTCTGGCCGTAGCCCTGGCACAGCATCAGGCCAAGCGCGGTGAAGTAGAGCCCGATCTCGTGGTTCAGCGGCGCGCCGCCCGAGACCAGCGCCTTCACCCGGCCACCAAAGCGCTGGCGGACCTTGGCGCGCACGAGCCGCTCGAGCAGCTTGTCGAGCAGGCGCTCGCCCAGCGTCAGGCTCGCGGGCTCGGCATGCCGCTTGGCCCCGATCTCGACCGCTCGCGCGAAGAGCGACGCCTTGAGCCCGCGCTCGCGCGCCATCTGCGCGGAGATGCGCGCGTGCATCGTCTCGTAGAGGCGAGGCACCGCGGTCATGATCGTGGGCCGCACCTCCAGCAGGTTCGAGGAGAGCTTGTCGATGCCCTCCGCGAAGTGGACCTGCGCGCCGATCGAGGGCATCAGCACGCAGCCCGCCGTGTGCTCGTAGGAATGCGACATCGGCAGGAAGGACAGGTAGACCTCCTCGTCCTCGCGCAGGTCGATGGCGCGCAGCAGGTCGACGGCGCCGTCGCAGTTGCGCAGCATCGCGCCGTGGTGGAGCTCGACGCCCTTCGGCAGGCCGCCGGTGCCGGAGGTGTGGATGATGCAGGCCGTGTCGGCGCGGCGCAGCCCGGCGACGATGGCGTCGATGTCGTCGCTCCGCGCTTCGCCGCGCGCCAGCGCCTCGTCCCAGCCGACGACCTCGATGCCGGTGTGCTGCCCGAGCTCCGGCTTCTCGATCGCGATGACGAAGCGGCAGGCCGGGCTGCGCATCGCGGCCTCGACGACGTTCGCCGCCAGCGCCTTGCCCGAGACGATCACGCCGCAGGTCCCGGCGTTGGCCATCACGTGCCTGTTCTCCTCGACCGTGTTGGTCGCGTAGGCGGGCACGGTGATGGCGCCGGCGGACATGATCGCGTAGTCCGCGACCAGCCATTCCGGCCGGTTCTCGGACACGAGCGCGACGCGGTCGCCCGGCTGCACGCCCATCCCGCGCAGCGCGCGGGCGAGCGCGCGGACCTGCCGGCCCGTCTCGCGCCATGTCGTGGGCTGCCACGCGCCGTCGCGCTTGGCCCACATGAAGGGACGGTCGCCGCCATGGGCGACGCGCCCGAAGAGCATGGCCGGCAGGCTCTCGAGCTTGTCGTGGTCGATCACGGCAGCGCTCCTCCCTTTCGACGGCGCCGCGCTTGGCGGGGCCTTGCACCCGGCTTATATCCGAAGTCCCCGATTGGAGCCAAAGCGATGAACGAGCCCGTCAGGAGCCCGCTGGACGCGACGGCCGGCGCCGCGCAGCCCTTGCCGTCCTGGAACCTCGACGACCTCTATCCCGGCCGGGACAGCGAGGCGCTGCGCCGCGACCTCGAGGCGGCCGAGCGCGAGGCCATCGCCTTCCGCGATCGCTTCCAGGGGCGGCTTGCCGCGATCGCGCCCGCGGAGTTCGGGCGCGCGATCGCCGAGTACGAGCGCCTCGACGAGCGGCTGGCCCGCATGACCAGCTACGCGGACCTGACCTACGCCGGCGACCAGTCCGACCCGCAGGTCGCGCGCTTCTACCAGACGATCCAGGAGCGCGTGAACGCGATCGCCTCGCACACGCTGTTCTTCACTCTGGAGGTCAATCGCCTCTCCGACGCCGAGGTGTCGGCGAAGCTCGCCGCGCCCGAGGCGGCGCGCTACGCGCCGTGGCTGCGCGAGCTGCGCGCCTTCCGCCCGCACCAGCTCTCCGACGAGCTCGAGAAGCTGCTCCACGAGAAGCATGTCGCGGGCCGCGCCGCCTGGACGCGACTCTTCGACGAGACGATGGCGGGGCTGCGCTTCCCGATCGAGGGCAGGGACATGACCAGCGCCGAGGCGCTGCACCTTCTCTCGGACGCGGATCCGGCGCGCCGCCGCGCCGCCGCCAAGGAGATCGGCGCCGTACTCGCCCGCAACGCGCGCGTCTTCGCGCTCGTCACCAACACGCTCGCGAAGGACAAGGAGATCGACGACAAGTGGCGCCGCTACCCGCGCCCGATCTCCGCGCGCAACCTCTCCAACCGCGTCGAGGACGAGGTCGTCGAGGCGCTGGTCTCGTCGGTGCGCGCGGCCTTCCCGCGCATCTCGCACCGCTACTACGCGATGAAGGCGCGCTGGTTCGGCGTCGACGTGCTCGACCACTGGGACCGCAACGCGCCGCTGCCCCGCGTCGTCGAGCCGGAGATCGGCTGGGGCCGCGCGCGCGACATCGTGCTGGACGCCTATGCGCGCTTCTCGCCCGAGCTCGCCGATGTCGGCCGCCGCTTCTTCGACCAGCCCTGGATCGACGCCGGCGTGCGCCCGGGCAAGGCGCCCGGCGCCTTCGCGCACCCGACCGTGCCGGGCGCGCATCCCTACCTGCTGCTGAACTACCAGGGGCGCACGCGCGACGTCATGACCCT
>VGDA01000175.1 GCA_016869915.1 Alphaproteobacteria bacterium | reverse complement strand
ATCGTTGTGCCGCCGCCGCCCCGCGTTCTAGCCTAAGTCACGGCTCCGTAGCTTCCCTGTCATGTCGGGCGCGGCCACGACCAGCCACCCCGGCCAGCAGCCAGGCGAGCCAGACGCATGCCAGCCGACATCTCCGAGCGCGCGATCGACGAATTCCTCGCCTTCGGGCAGGAACTCGCGGACATCGCCCACGCGATGCTCGCGCCCGCGGGCAGGCTGCGCCCGGACGCGACGCTCAAGCCGGACCGCAGCTTCGTCACCTCCTTCGACCTCGAGATCGAGCGTCGGCTGCGTGCCCGGATCTCCGAACGCTTCCCGTCCCACGGCGTGCTCGGCGAGGAGCACGACGCCAAGGACGCCGACGCGGAGCTTGTCTGGGTGCTCGACCCGATCGACGGCACCGCGCCCTTCATCGCCGGCTCGCCGGTCTACGGCACGCTGATCGCGCTCGCCCTCGGCGGCAGCCCGATCCTCGGCATCATCGACCAGGCGGCGACGCCCGACCGCTGGATCGGCGCGCGCGGCCGCCAGACCCGGCACACCGACGGCCCCTGCCGCGTCCGCCCCTGCCCCGCCCTCGGGCAGGCGATCCTGACCTCGAGCAACCCGGATTTCTTCGCCGAGGAGGAGCGCCCCGCGCTCGACGCGCTGCGCGCGAGGACGGCGTGGCGCATCTACGGCACGGCCTGCATGGCCTATGGCCTGCTCTCGTCCGGGCGCACCGACGTCGCGCTCGACACCGGCTTCAAGGTCCACGACTTCGCGCCCTTCGTGCCGATCGTCGAGGGCGCCGGCGGGCGCATCACCGACTGGGAAGGCCGGCCGCTCGTCCTCTCGAGCGGGCCGCGCATCCTCGCCGCGGGCGACCCGGCCCGCCATGCCGAGGCGCTCTCCATCGTCGACGCCGCGATGGCCGGGACCGGGCGCGCATGAGGATCGGCATCGAGGACCTCGCGGTCGCCTACGACGCGCGCCGCGTCATCGACGGCCTCTCGGTCGCGATCGAGCCGGGAAGCGTCTTCACGCTGCTCGGGCCCAGCGGCTGCGGCAAGACGACCCTGCTGCGCGCGATCGCCGGCTTCGTGCCGGTCGCCGCCGGCAGGATCCTGTTCGGCGAGCGCGACGTCGCGCGGCTACCCGCGCACCGGCGCAACATCGGCATGGTGTTCCAGGACTACGCGTTGTTCCCGGACAAGACCGTGTTCGACAACGTCGCCTACGGCCTGCGCGCGCGGAACGTCGCGGAGGCGGAGACCCGCGCGCGGGTCGGCGAGGCGCTCGAGCGCGTCGGCCTCGGCACGCTGGCCGACCGCGTGCCCGCCGCGCTCTCCGGCGGGCAGCGCCAGCGCGTCGCGCTGGTCCGCGCGCTGGTCATCCGGCCCGACGTGCTGCTGATGGACGAGCCGCTGTCGAACCTCGACACCAAGCTGCGCCACCAGGTGCGCGAGACGATCGGCGAGCTGCAGCGCGAGGCGGGGATCACGACGCTGTTCGTGACCCACGACCAGGAAGAGGCGCTCGCGATGTCCGACCGCATCGCAGTCATGAACGCGGGCAGGTTCGAGCAGGTCGGGACGCCGGCGGAGATCTACCGCACGCCCTGCAGCGCCTATGTCGCCGACTTCATCGGCGCCGCCAACATCGTCGACGCCACGATCGCCAGCGCCTGCGAGGCGGGCGGCCTCGCGACCGCGGAGACCCGGGGTGGCCGCGTCGCGGCGCGCTGCCCGCGCGCGCTGCCGGCCGGGGCCGTACGCCTCGTGCTGCGCCCCGAGGACATCTCGCTCGCGCCAGCCGGCGGCGGCGACGGCCTCGCGGGACGCATCGCGCGCCGCCAGTACCTCGGCAGCCGCACGAGCTACGCCATCGAGCTCGCGGGCGGGCTGCGCCTGTCCGTCGACCGCTCGGGCGAGGGGCATGACCGCTTCGCCATCGGCGACACGGTCGCGCTGCTGCTCGACCCCGCCCGCTGCCTCGCCATCGCGCCCTGAGGCCCGCGGATGCGCCAGGAACTCCGCTCGGTCTGGTTCTGGATCTCGCTCGCGGTGCTGGCGCTGCTCTGCGTCTTCCTGGTCTACCCGGTGGCGCGGATCTTCCTCGCGAGCATCGGCGGCCCCGCGGGCGCGGGCTCGGGCTGGTCGATCATCGCCTCGGACATCCGCTACCAGCGCGCGATCGCGAACACGCTGCTGCTCGGCGGCGCGGTCACGACCGTCTCGCTCGCCATCGGCGTCCCGCTCGCCTACCTCACCGCGCGCCACGACTATCCGGGCAAGTCCGTGGTCTCGATCCTGCCGCTGGTGACGCTGGTGACGCCGGAGGTCATCGTCGCCCAGACCTGGCTGATGATGCTCGGCAACAACGGCCTGCTGCGCCGCTGGCTGCTCGAGGCCGGGCTCGAGCTGCCGAGCTTCTATGGCTGGTTCGGCCTCGTCACCTCGATGAGCTTCATCTACTACGCCTACGCCTATATCGGGACGCTCGCCGCGATACGCGGCTTCGACGCGCAGCTCGAGGAAGCCGCGCGCAGCCTCGGCGCCTCGCCACTGCGCGCGCGGCTGCAGGTCATGGTGCCGGTCGTGCTGCCCGCGATCCTCGCCTCGGCGCTGCTGGTCTTCACCCTCGTCGTCGGGAACTTCGCGCTCTCGATGATCCTCGGCGGCGGCATCGACCTGCTGTCCGTGAAGACCTACCAGGCCGCCGTCTCCGAGACCTCGTCGAACCCGGTGCTGCAGAGCACGCTGGCCAGCGTCTCGATCTCGATCGTGATGTCGATGCTGTTCCTGCAGCGCTGGATCGTCTCGCGCGGGCGCTTCGAGGTCGTGCAGGGCCGCGGCGCGGCGCCGACCCGGCTGCGCGGCCCCGGCGCGCTCGCGCTCGCCTCCGCGGCGGGGATAGTGGTCGCGATCTCGCTCCTGCCGATCGCCTCGGTCGTCGCCGGCGCCTTCACGCTCTCGCGCGGCCCGGTGATGCGCTGGGGCCAGTGGACGACGGCCAACCTCGAGCGCGTGCTGTCGCGCTCGCCCGAGCCGCTGTGGAACACGCTCTCCTACGCAGGCGCCGCGACGGCCATCGCCATCCTGCTCAGCGCGATCATCGGCTACCTCGTGGTGCGGCGGCGCAACCCGGTCACGCCGCTGATCGACTACGTCACGGCCCTGCCGCTCGCCCTGTCCGGCACCGCGCTCGGCATCGGCCTCATCCACGCCTTCAACGTGGGCTGGCTGCCCCTCACGGGCACGGCGGCGATCATCGTGCTCGCCTATGTCATCCGCCGCCTGCCCTTCGGGCTGCGCAGCGCGTCCTCGACGCTCTACAACATCCCGCGCTCGATCGAGGAGGCGTCGATCAGCCTCGGCGTGCCGCCGGGGCGGACCTTCCTCAGGGTCGTCCTGCCGCTGATGGTGCCTGCCCTCGCGGCCGCAGCGGTGCTGACCTGGACGACGACGGTGGCGGAGCTCTCCGCCTCGATCATCGTCTATTCCGGCGGGCGCGAGACGATCCCCATCCAGGTCTTCAAGCTCATCGAGGGCGGGCTGATGGCGCAGGCCTCGGCCTATGGCCTCGTCCTCGTCGCGGTCATCCTGGTGCCCATCGTCGTCGCGACGCGGGTGTTCCGGATCGACCTCTTTTCGTCGCGCGCATGACGCATCCCGCGCCATGCCGCCCCATCCACGAACCCAGGAGGACATGACCATGACGTTCAGGACGACACGACGCGCCGCGCTCGCCGGGATCGGCGCCCTCGCCGCCGCCCCCCGCGCCCTCGCCCAGGGCGCCGGGCAGGTCGTGCTCTACACCTCGAACCCCGCGCAGGCGGTCGAGGTGGTGATGGACGTCGCCGCCAAGGCGATGGCCGGGACCAAGATCAGCACCGTGACCGGCGGCAGCGGCCAGCTCCTGCGGCGCATGGAGGCGGAGGCCGCGCGCCCGCAGGCCGATGTCTTCTGGACCTCGAGCGCGAACACGCTGGGCCAGTTCAAGCAGCTCTTCGAGCCCTACAAGCCCGCCGGGCTCTCGGCGATGCCCGCCGCGCTCCACCACCCGCAGGACCTCTGGGCTCCCGCGAACCAGCATATCTGCGTGCTGATGGTGAACACGAAGCAGCTCGGCGGCCTGCCCGCGCCCAGGACCTACGCGGACATCCTGCACCCGCGCTTCAAGGGCAAGCTCATCATCGCGGACCCCGCGAACAGCTCGACGGCCTACACGATCCTCTGGGGCATCGAGCGCATGCTCGGCGCCGACGGGCTCAAGGCGCTGGCGCAGAACATCCGCGTGACCGCGTCCGCGCCGACCGTCTTCCGCAGCGTTGGCCAGGGCGAGTTCCCAGTCGGGCTCACCTTCGAGTCGAACGCCTATACCTACGTCGCCGGCGGCCAGAAGGAGATCGCGCTGGTCTATCCCGAGGACGGCACGTTCACGACCACCGAGTTCTACTCGCTGGTGAAGGGTGCGCCGAACGCGGCCACCGCGAAGAGGCTCTGCGACCTCTTCGCCTCGAAGGAGCTGCAGACCGCGCTGCTGGAGATCGCGTTCCGCCGCCCCACCCGCTCCGACATCGAGGTCGGCAAGTACGTGCAGCTGCCGGAGATGACCAAGGTCAAGGTCTTCGCGACCGACGAGGAGGACGCCGCGGCGCAGCGCACGGCATTCCTCGCGCGCTGGGCCGCGCTGGTGGCGGCGGCGAACTGAGGCAGGCGGGAAGGCGCCCCCGGCTCGATGGGCCGGGGGCCGCGAGCGTGATTGCGTCATTGGCCTGCGGCCTGTGCTCGCCTAGCCTGCCGCCGCGAACAGGCCAGACGACCCGAGGGGAAACGCCCATGCAGCCCGCACAACTCGCCAGCTTCGCGCGCGTCGTGGCTGGCATCCGCGAGCAGGTGCCGGGCCTGTCCTTCGAGATCCTCGAGATCGGTGCCGTCCCGCTCGGCGGTGCGCCGGAACCCTTCCACCGGCTGCTCGACGATTTCCCGGGCTCGCGCATCCACGCCTTCGAGCTGGATCCGGAGAGCTGCGCGCAGCTGCAGGCCTCGGCGCGCCGCGGCGTCGAGATCCATCGCGCCGCGATCGGCGCGCGGCGCGAGACGCGGACCGTGCACCTGACGAACCACTCCATGTGCACCTCGCTCTATCGCCCGGACGAGGGCTTGATGCGGCAGTTCCATGGCCTGGAAGTCGCCTACCTGCGCGACACCGCGCAGGTCGAGACCGTTTCCATCGACGAGCTCGCGGCCGAAGGCCGGTCCGGGGCGATCGATTTCGTGAAGATAGATATCCAGGGCGCCGAGCTGGACGCGTTCCGGGGCGCGGTGGCCAGCCTCGCGTCCGCTGTCGCCATCGTCTCCGAGGTCGAGTTCGCGCCCATCTACGAGAACCAGCCGCTGTTCGCGGATGTCGACCGCGAACTGCGCGGCCAGGGCTTCATGCTGCACAAGTTCGTGGACATCGCGGGACGCGCCCTGCGCCCCGTGGTGATGAACAGGGATCCCTACTTCGCCTCCTGGCACCTCTGGGGCGACGCGATGTTCGTGCGCGAGCTCTCGCGCTGGAGCAGCCTCGGGACGCCGTCGCTCGCCAAGCTCGCTGTGCTGGCCCTGCTCTACGGCAGCCCGGACATAGCATTCCGCTGCCTGCAGGCCTGCGACGAGAGGCTGGGCTCCAGGCTGGTGTCGGCGATGACGGGCCGCTGAGAGCGACCGGCTCGGCGAGGCGACGACCGCCCCGGCAGGGGCGAGCCGCCACCCTGTCAGCCGTGGCCCGGGGTCCGGGCCGATCCGGCTGTCCTGCCTTGATCCACCGGAATGGTGGGCGCTATAGGGCTCGAACCTATGACCCGCTGATTAAGAGTCAGCTGCTCTACCAACTGAGCTAAGCGCCCACGCGATTCCGCGATCGGGCCGGCGATATACCAAGCCGCCCCGGGCTTGTCGACAGGGGTTTGGCCTTTTCCACAGACGCGCGGCGGCCTGCCCGGCGCGTCCGCCCCGGCTCAGGGCCCGCCCTCGTCGCCGGCCCGCCCGATCTGCGCGTTGCGGTGGACATAGACGTTGATGACCAGGCCGAAGCTGACGAGCAGCGACACCAGCGCGCTGCCGCCATAGGACACGAAGGGGAGCGGTTCCCCCACCACCGGGATCAAGCCGGTCACCATGGCCATGTTGATGAACGCGTAGACCCAGAAGGCGACCATGATCCCCGATGCGAGCAGGCGGCCGAACTGGCTACGCGCGACCAGGGCGATCATCGTCCCGTAGACCAGGATCGCGGCATAGAGCGCCAGCAGCACGATGCCGCCCGCGAGGCCGAATTCCTCGGCGTACATGGTGAAGATGAAGTCCGTCTGCTTCTCGGGCAGGAACTGCAGGTAGGACTGGGTTCCCTGCATGAAGCCCTTGCCCCAGATGCCGCCCGAGCCCAGGGCGATCTTGGACTGGATGATGTGGTAGCCCGAGCCCAGCGGGTCCTTCTCCGGATCGAGGAAGACCAGGACGCGCTGCTTCTGGTAGTCGCGCAGCCGCGACCAGGCAAGCGGCAGCGCCGCGAGCACGAGGGCGACGACGGCCGCGAACTTCCAGAGGCGGACGCCGGCGAGGAACAGCAGCGCCCCGGTCAGGGTGAGCAGCAGCAGCGCGGAGCCGAGGTCGGGCTGCTTCGCGACGAGCAGCGCCGGCACGACGCCGAGCAGGACCGGCCATGCTAGGCGATGGGGCTTGCGCACCTGCTCCTGCGACATCGCATGGAAATGCCTCGCGAGCACGAGCACGAGCCCGAGCTTCATCAGCTCCGTCGGCTGGAACTGGAAGAAGCCGAGGTCGATCCAGCGCTGCGCGCCCATGCCGATGCGCCCGAACACCTCGACCGCGACGAGCAGCAGCAGGCCCAGCGCGTAGACCGGGTAGGCGAGCGCATGCCACCAGCGTAGATGCACCAGCGCGGCGACGAGCATCAGCACGAGCCCGGCGCCGAAGCGCGCGACTTGCCGCCCCGCCCAGGGCTCCATGCTGCCGCCCGCGGCCGAGTACTGCATCGCGAAGCCGATGCAGGACACGAGCGCGATGAGCAGCACGAGGCCCCAGTTCACCGAGGCGAGCTTGTCGACGAGCCCTGGCTCGTCGGGACGACCGGCGAAGATGGCGCGCAGGTCCATGCGTCGCCCGCCCCTCAGGTCGGCGCCGTGCCGGCGGCGCGCGCGCGGCGCACCGACCTGCCGGCGCTGTCGCGCCTCTGCGCCTCCAGCAGGATGTCGCGCGCGATCGGCGCCGCGACGGCGGACCCGCCGCCGCCGTGCTCGACGATGACGGCGCAGGCATAGCGGGGCTCGCGCACCGGCGCGAAG
>VGDA01000174.1 GCA_016869915.1 Alphaproteobacteria bacterium | reverse complement strand
TTCCCGGTTGGCACGGCTGCGCGGGACTCGCGCCCGACGCGGCTAGAAGAGCACCAGCGCCGTGCCCGAGGCGAGCAGGAGCACGAGGATCACCTGCCGGAAGCGGAGCTCGTCGATGCGGGCGTAGAGCCGCATCCCGAGGAGGACGCCTAGGATGATCGCCGGCACGGTCAGCGCGAAGCGCCGAAGGTCCACCACGCCGACGCCGCCGGCCATCGCGAGAGAGGCGAGCGACAGCAGCTGGATCGCGAGGATGTAGGGCTGGAACACGGCGCGCTGCACGTCGCGGCTCCAGCCGCGCAGGCCGCACCACACCGTCGGCAGGGCGCCCGAGAGGCCCGCGAAGCCACCGAGCACGCCGCCCGCGAAGCCGACCGCCGCGTCGGCGCCCCTGCCCCCGGCCTCGCGGACGCGGAAGCGTGGCGCGGCCAGGGCCCAGCACGCATAGGCGACGAGAAAGCCTCCGACCGCGTCGCGCACGACTTCCTTCGGCACGATGCCGAGCGCGAGCGTGCCAAGCGGCACCCCAGCGACGCCGGCGAGCAGGAAGGGCAGCAGCCGCCTTCGATCCATCGCGGCGCGGAAGCGCCAGATCGTGAAGCACTGCGCCAGCGAGGAGCCGAGGAGGATGAGCACGGCCGCCTCGCGCGGCGGCAGCACGTGCAGGAAGACGGCGGAGGCGATCAGCGCGTAGGCGAAGCCGGCCAGGCCCGAGGCGAAGGCGCCCAGCAGCGTCCCGCCGAGCACGACGAGCAGGTCGGTCTGGATGTCCACGCGGCCTCCGGCCGGCCGGTCGGCGGGGCGGGCGCGTCGCCCGCCCCGCGCCGGTTCAGGCGCTCTGGTAGAGCTTGGTCATCACGAACTCGCGATGGCCCAGCGCCTCGGCGCAGGTGTTCCTGCCGTTGCAGGTCCGCACCATGATGTCGATCAGCGCGTCGCCCGCCTGGTCGAGATTCATGTCGCGGCGCAGGATGCCGGAGACGTCGAGGTCGATGTGCTCTGGCATGAGCCGCGCGGTCTTCGGGTTCGCCGTGAGCTTGATCACCGGCTCGATCGGGTTGCCGATGACGTTGCCCTGCCCGGTCGGGAAGAGATGCACGACGAAGCCGGCCGCGGCCTGCAGCGTCACGCACTCCGCCGCCGCCGAGGACGTGTCCATGAAGTAGAGGCCCGAGCCCTTGCGCGGCTCCTCGGCCGGCGCGAGCACGTCCACGTACTTCGTCTTGTGCCCGATCTTCTGGAAGTTGCCGAAGGCCTTCTCCTCGATCGTCGACAGGCCGCCGGCGATGTTGCCCTTGGTCGGCTGCGACTCCGAGAGGTCGTTCGTCTTGTGGCGGTTGACGACGTCCTGGTAGGCGTTGAACACCGCCATGAACTTCCCGGCGACGTCCTTGTCGAAGGCGCGCTTGGCGCACTCGACCTCGGCGCCCGTGAGCTCGGTCGTCTCGCCGAAGCACGTCGTGGCGCCCATCGGGTCGATCTTGTCGATCAGGTTGCCGACGGTGGGGCAGGAGGCGAGGCCCGAGGTCGTGTCGGACTCGCCGCACTTGGTGGAGACCCAGAGCTCGTCCATCCAGCACTCCTCGCGCTGGAGCTCGGTGGCGTCCATCAGGAACTGCTGCGCCCGGCGGCTGGCCATCTCGATGACCTTGAGGTCGCCATGGCCCTCGATGGCGAAGCCGGCGACCGGCTTGCCGCTCCTGGCGATGCCCTCGACGACACGCCCGGTCCAGCCGGGCTCGATGCCGATGACGATCACCGCCGCGACGTTCGGGTTGGTCCCGGTGCCGATCAGCGTGCGGAAATGCAGCGCGAGGTCCTCGCCGAACTGCAGGCGCCCATAGGCGTGCGGCAGCGCGATCGTGCCCTTGATGTTGTTCGCCACCGCCTCGCAGGCCGCGTTCGACAGGTCGTCGAGCGGAAGGATGATGACGTGGTTGCGGATGCCGACGCGGCCGTTGCCGCGGCGATATCCCATGAAGCGGATCCGCTCGCGGCTGCGCGCGCGCCTGGAGACGATGGCCGGGGCGCCGGCCTCGCGCTTGGTCACGGCCATCTCACCACCTCTTCGTCTTGATGTTGTGCACGTGCACGTGCCGGCCCTTGCCGGCCGGGTCCACGACCTTGCCGATGTCGTGGCCGTACTTGAAGACCGTGTCGCCCTTCTTCAGGTCGCGCAGCGCGATCTTGTGGCCGAGCGGGACCGCGTCGAGCGCCTTCACGACGATGGTGCCATCCCCCTCCATCACCCAGCCGGTGAGCCTCTGGCCCGGCTTGACGTCCTCGACCACGACCACGCCGACATTGTCGGCCTTGTCGTGCACGATGAAATGCGTTGTCGGCATGTCGCTCCTCGCGCGCGTGGCGCGGCCCTGGCGGGCCGCTCGTCATGCACCCTAGGTTCGTGGCGCCGCGTGGTCAACGAAACCGCCCCCCGCGGCGGCGCGCGCGCTAGGATCGCGCGATGTCCATCCCGTCGCCCGAAGCCCTCGTCCTGCGCGCAGGCGCGCTGCGCCTCGAGCTCTGCCCCGCCGCCGGCGGCACGATCGTCGGCCTCTGGCACGACGACACGCCGCTGATGCGCGCGACCGATCGCGCGCTGCTGCGCGCCGGCAACCCGCGCGGCGCGGCGAGCTGGCCGCTGGTCCCCTATTCGAACCGCGTGCGCGGTGCGCGCTTCGCGTGGGAGGGACGGACGATAGAACTCGCCCGCGACACGCTGGGCGGCGACCACGCCATCCATGGCAATGGCTGGCGCCGGCCCTGGACGGTGGAGGACGAGAGCCCCTCCGCGGCGATGCTCGTGAATCGACACGCGCCGGACGGCTTCTGGCCCTTCGCCTGCGAGGCGCGCCAGGGCTTCGCCCTCGATGGCGCCGGCGCGACGCTGTGGATGGCGATCACGAACACGGGCGATGGCGACATGCCCGCGGGCCTCGGCCACCATCCCTATTTCCGGCGCAGCGCAGATGCGCGGCTGCGCGTCGGGCTTGGCGAGATGTGGGAGGGCGACGAGGCCAGGTTCCCGCTGCGGCGCGTTCCCGTCCCGGCGCGGTTCGACTTCTCCGCGGGGCGCGAGGTCGACCGCGTCGACCTCGACGCGGTCTTCGTCGGCTGGACGAGGCCGGCGCGCATCGAGTGGCCGTCGGAGCGGCTCGCGCTCGAGATCTCCGCCTCCGCGATCTTCGGCAGGCTGGTCGTCTTCGTGTCGCCGGGCCAGCCCTTCTTCGCCGTCGAGCCGGTGAGCCACGACACCGACGCCTTCAACCACCCCGGCACGGAGAGCGGCCTGCGCGTGCTCGCGCCCGGCGAGACGCTGCAGGGCGAGATGCGCTTCGCCGTCATGCGGGCCTGAGGGGCCGCGCCGGCTCAGCCGCCGAAGTCGCGCGCCTTCGCCCGCAGCGCCGCGTCCTGCGCCAGCTTGAACCGCAGCACGCGCTGGGTCGGCCCGTAGGGCACCTCGTCGACGACCGCCACGTAGCGCGGCAGCTTCGCCGGCGCGAGGCGCGCGCGCAGCTGCGCGTGCACCGCCTCCGCCGAGAGCGTCGCGCCGGCGCGCGGCACGACTGCGAGCAGGATGTCGTCCTCGCCAAGCTCCGACGGCACCGCGACGGCGGCGGCCTCGCCGACATCGGGGCAGGACAGCGCGGCCTGGTCGATCTCCGCGGCGGCGACGTTCTCGCCCCGCCGGCGGATCATGTCCTTGTCGCGCGCGACGAAGGCATAGGTCCCGGGCGAGACCTCGCGCACGCGGTCGCCGGTCACGAAGAAGGCGTCGCGGAAGACGTCGCGCGTCTGCTCCGGCGCCTCGAAATAGCCTTGCATCGCGAGCTCGGTGCGCACCAGCAGCGTCCCCGCCTCACCCGGCGCGACGGCGCGCCCGTCCTCGTCGATGACGCGCAATTCGCCGAAGGCCCGGCCGTCGGGATGGCGGCACACGCGGCCCATCGTCCCGGCCATCGGCTCCGTGCCGTAGGGCTGCGCGAGGATCCCCGGGACCTCCGACATGCCGTAGCCCTCCGCGATCCAGCGCACGCCGAACTCCTCGCGGAAGACCCGCTGCACGTCGAATGGCATCGGCACGCAGTAGACGCGGTCGAGCGCGTGGCGGGCCACGAACTCGGCGCGCGGGCGCAGCGCGAGGATCTTGCCGATCGAGCCCAGCATGTTGACCTGCGTCGCGCCGCTCGCGGCGACCAGCGGCCAGAAGCGCGAGGCGCTGAACCTGCCGCCGAGCACGAGCGTCGCGCCTGCCGCCAGCGCGCCGCCCAGCGAGTAGAACAGCGCGTTCACGTGGAACATCGGCAGGATGCACAGCATGCGGTCGCCGGGCTGGAGCCATTGCCGCTCGACGAAGCCCTCGCCGGCGACGACGAAGCTGCGATGCGCATGCATGACGCCCTTCGGCACGCCGGTCGTGCCGGAGGTGAAGAGCACGAGGCACGTATCCTCCGGGCCGGGCCGCGGATGGCCGGCGGGAAGCCCCGGCGTCGCGTCGAGCCCGGCGAAGGCCGCTTCCATGTCGAGCAGCGTCGTCGCCATGCCCGCCGTCGACTCGCGCGCGAGGGGCGCCTGCGCCGCCCCGTGCAGGACGAGGCGCGGCCGGCTTCGCGCGACCACCTGCGCGGCCTCCTGCGGCCTGAGGTCCGGGTTGACCGGGACGAAGACGGCGCCGAGCCGGCAGGTCGCGAAGAGCGCGGTCACCATCGCCGCGTCCGTCGCGGAGACCACGGCGACGCGATCGCCCTTCCCGACGCCCGCGTCGCGCAGCAGGGCCGCGGCCGCCGCGACGCGCATGGCGAAGCCGCCATAGGACGTCTCGCGCCCGCCCTCGACGAGGAAGGCGCGCCCCGCTCCGGCGGCCACGCGCGCGTCGAGCGCGGCGTCGAGCGTCGCCGCGTGCGCGCCGTAGCGCGACAGGACCTCGACGGGCCGGAGCAGCGCAGGCGCGTCCACGCTCATCCCTTCTGCGGCGGCAGCCGTCCGAGCTCGACGAGCACCTCGCGCGCGGCGCGGAATGCGTCGATCGCGGCAGGGAAGCCGCAATAGACGGCCGTCTGCAGCAGCACCTCGCGGATCTCGTCGTTCGTGCAGCCGTTGTTCACGGCGCCGCGCAGGTGGATCCGCAGCTCGTGCGGGCGGTTGAGCGCCGCGAGCATCGCGAGGTTGACGAGGCTGCGCGTGCGCGGCGGCAGTTCCTCGCGCGTCCAGACCTGGCCCCAGGCGAAGGAGGTCACGAGGTCCTGCAGCGGGCGCGAGAAATCGTCCGCCGAGGCGAGCGCCTTCTCGACATATGCATCGCCCAGCACGGCCTTGCGCTTCGCAAGGCCGCGTTCGTAGTCCCGCTCGTCCATTCCATCCTCCCCGTCTTCCGCGATCCCCGCCCCTCAGGAACGCCGCGTCGGCGGCAGGGGCCTCTCCATGAACGCCACCAGCAGGATCAGCAGGCCGATGACGGAGGTCAGCACCAGGAACACGTCGGCGAAGCTCATCACCAGCGCCTCGCGCCGCGCAAGCTCCGCGAGGCGCCTGAGCGCGATCGCCTCGGCGTCGACCGAGCCGCGCGCGAGGCCCGCGCCGAGGCGCGCCAGGGCCTCGGTCGCGGCGTCGCTGCTCCATGTGACGTGCTCGCGCAGCCGCGCGTAGTGCAGGTCGGTGCGCGTCCCGATCATCGTGTTGATCAGCGCGAGGCCGATCGCGCCGCCGAGGTTGCGCATCAGGTTGTAGAGGCCCGCCGCGTTCTTGAGCCGGTCCACCGGCAGCGTGCCGAGCGCGAGGTTGTTGATCGGGATCATGCAGAACATGAGCGAGCAGCCGCGCAGGACCTGCGGCAGCAGGAGCTCCCAGAATTCCCATTCGCGCGTGATCCATGCCATCTGCCACGTGCTCGCCGCGAATCCGCCGAAGCCCAGCAGGAGCATGACCCGCGGATCGACGACGGACACGATGCGGTTGGCGATCGGCGCGCAGAGCAGCATGCAGATACCGGTCACGAACATGGTCTCGCCGATCATCAGCGGCGTGAAGCCGCGCACCCGCGCAAGGTAGAGCGGGAAGAGGTAGGTCAGGCCGAAGAGGCCGAACCCCATGACGAGCGAGAACATCGAGCCGAGCGCGAAGTTGCGGTCCGCGAAGGCGCGCAGGTCGACGATCGGCTCCGTCGCCGAGAGCACACGCGCGAAGAAGAGCAGCCCCGCCGCGACGGCGAGCGCCGCGAAGCCCGTGACGACCTCGCTGTCGAACCAGTCGCGCAGCGGACCCTCCTCCAGCACGTACTGGAGCGAGCCGAGGAACACCGCCATGGAGGCGAGGCCCCACCAGTCGAAGTCGCGGAACAGCGCCCAGTTCGGCCGGTCGTGATCGATCAGCAGCGCGCCGGCGATCGTGACCAGGATCCCCGGCACGATGTTCACGTAGAACAGCCAGTGCCACGAGAACATCTCGGTGAGCCAGCCGCCGACGGTCGGCCCGATCGTCGGCGCGAAGGGCACGACGAGGCCCATCAGCGGCATGATCCGCGCGCGCTGCGAGAGCGGGAACATCGCGTAGGACGCGGCGAAGGTCGTCGGGATCATCCCGCCGCCGACGAAGCCCTGGACCGCGCGCCAGAGGACCATCTCCTCGATCGTGGTCGCGGTGCCGCACAGGAAGGAGGCGATGGTGAAGCCGCCCGCGGAGAAGGTGAACATCCAGCGCGTGGAGACGATGCGCGACAGGAACCCCGAGAGCGGGATCATGATGACCTCCGCGATCAGGTAGCTGGTCTGCACGTAGGCGATCTCGTCAGCGCTCGCGGCGAGCCCGGCCTGGATCTCGGTCAGCGACGCCGAGACGATCTGGATGTCGAGGATCGCCATGAACATCCCGAAGACCATGGCGAGGAAGGCGAGGAGCCGGCGCGGCGGGATGCCTGCATCGGCCCCCGTCGCGGCTCCGGCCGGGATCATCGGCGCGCAACCGCCGCGCCGGATGCGCGCCCGTCGCCGGGATCGCGCGTGTCGATGCGCACGACGACCGACAGGCCCGGGCGCAGCAGCCCGGCCGCGTCGGCGTCGGCGGGCACGGCGATGCGCACCGGCACGCGCTGGACGATCTTGGTGAAGTTGCCGGTCGCGTTCTCGGGCGGCAGCAGGCTGAAGACCGCGCCGGAGGCGGGCGACAGGGCGACGACCCACCCGTCGATCGGCGCGCCGGGCAGGGCGTCGACCTCGATGCGCGCGTGCTGGCCTGGCCGCAGCCTGCCGAGCTGCGTCTCCTTGAAGTTGGCGTCGATCCAGAGGCCTTGCGCCGGGACGAGCGACAGCAGCCGCGCGCCGGGCTGAACCCATTCGCCCTGCTGCACCGCGCGGTTCCCGACCGTGCCGTCGAAGGGCGCGCGGATCTCGGCGAAGCCCCCATCGCGCTCG